>CAZFAN010000103.1:0-2984 GCA_964516525.1 uncultured Candidatus Saccharibacteria bacterium
GATTAATCTCATCGATTATTAAAGAAGGATATTTTACTCCAACTTTAGGACAGGTGCACGTATTGTATACATTTGAAAAAATCAGGTCTAAAAAAATCGTTCTTGTAGGTCTTGGTAAAAAAGGTAAAATTGACAATGAAAAATTGTATAAAGCTTTTGCAGCAGCTATCTCATATATTGGTAAAACGAAAATTAAGCAATGTGGAATATATATTGATAAACAGAATGAACAAATATTGCAAAACATTATTGAAACAAGTTTGTTGTCGTTATATAAATTTCATCATCATAAAACCAAACAAGAAGAAACTCAACTTAAAAAAATATATTTTGTTGTAAAAAATAATTACAGTAAAGATAAAATGCAGGAGATTTCTAATAAGGCAAAAATAATAGTAGATGCGATTTATTGCGCCCGTGATCTAGTAAATCATCCAAGTAATTATATTACTCCTACAAAACTTGCACATGAAACAAAAGAGATTTTAGAAGGTAAAGATACAAAGATAACTATTTTGGGTGAAAGAGAAATGGCAGAGTTGGGCATGGGATTGTTATTGTCGGTTTCGCGTGGTTCTGATGAAGAGGCAAAATTGATTGTGATTGATTATAAGCCTGAGAAATATTCTCAAACTTTGGCTTTGGTTGGCAAAGGTTTAACATTTGATTCTGGTGGTTTATCATTGAAGCCATCTTCGCCAATAGATCATATGCTTGGAATGAATATGGATATGGGTGGCGCAGCTTCTGTTATTGGTGCGATTAAAGCACTAAAAATGATGAACATTAAAAATATTCGAATTGTCGGAGTGATTCCTGCAACTGAAAATATGATATCCGGAAAAGCGCAAAAACCAGGTGATGTATGGCGATCATTAAATGGAAAAACCGTTGAAGTGCTCAATACTGATGCGGAAGGTAGACTTGTATTGGCTGATGCAATAACCTACGTTCAAAAAAACTACAAACCAAACTATCTGATAGATTTGGCGACGCTAACTGGAGCTTGTGTTGTAGCACTTGGACATGAATATACTGGATTGTTTAGCAATGATACTGTATTTGCAAATAAATTTATAACCAACAGTGTAAATAGTTATGAAAAAGTTTGGCGTCTGCCAGTTGAACAAATGCATCATGAAGAAATAAAAAGTGATGTCGCGGATATTAAAAATCTTGGTAATGGTGGTGCTGGAGCAAGTAGCGCGGCAGCTTTCTTGGAAGAATTTATCGAGCCTAGTGTTAAATGGGCACATTTAGATATTGCTGGGACAGCATCATTGGATCATGCTTTACGTGCTTATGAGATTAAAGGCGGAACCGGGGCTGGAGTGAAAACTTTAGTTGAATTAGTAGAAAAATTTTAAATTACTTGACATTGAATCTGGATTTTGATAATATATCATTGCTGTGGAAAAGAGGGACTATATGTAACCGTTTTTAACAAATTAGATATATCTTTTAAAGCAACAAAAAAATGTCAATAAATTTTGCTGACATTTTTTTGTTACTTTTTGCACATTATTAAATTAACGCAGAGTCCCAAAATGAAATTTCATTTTGGAAAATCATATTGGTAGCTCTGCGGTTGTAAGAATTACTGCATACAAGATTGCAGTATAAACATGTTCTTGTCAATTCAAATTTTAAGTCAGCTAACATAAATAAGAAATTATTTATGCAGCTCTTATATTTTATTTAAGAGTTTGATCCTGGCTCAGGATGAATGCTGGCGGCGTGCCTAACACATGCAAGTCGAACGATACAGTGGCAAACGGGTGCATAACACGTAGGAATTTACCCTTGTCTTGGGGATAGCTCACCGAAAGGGGAGGTAATACCCAATAGTATGCAGTTAAATTTATTTATCTGTATTAAAGATTTTTCGGACAAGGAGAAGCCTGCGGCCTATCAGCTAGTTGGTGGGGTAAAAGCCTACCAAGGCAGCGACGGGTAGCTGATCCGAGAGGATGATCAGCCACAGGGGAACTGAGACACGGTCCCCACTCCTACGGGAGGCAGCAGTTGGGAATATTGCACAATGGGCGAAAGCCTGATGCAGCGACGCCGCGTGAAGGAAGAAGCCTTTCGGGGTGTAAACTTCTTTTGTCTGGGAGGATTATGACAGTACCAGACGAATAAGTACCGGCTAACTACGTGCCAGAAGCCTCGGTGATACGTAGGGTACAAGCATTATCCGGAATTATTGGGCGTAAAGCGTGTCTAGGTGGTTGTAAAAGTTTCTTGTTAAATCTTCGGGCTCAACCCGGAAATCGCAGGAAATACTATATGACTAGAGACCAATAGAGGTGTATGGAACTCTCGGTGTAGGAGTGAAATCCGTTGATATCGAGAGGAACACCAAAGGCGAAGGCAATACACTAGATTGGTTCTGACACTCAAGCACGAAAGCGTGGGGAGCGAAAAGGATTAGATACCCTTGTAGTCCACGCCGTAAACGATGCAGACTAATTGTTAGGAGTATCGACCCTCCTAGCAGTGAAGCTAACGCGTTAAGTCTGCCGCCTGGGAAGTACGGTCGCAAGACTAAAACTCAAAGGAATTGACGGGGGCTTGCACAAGCGGTGGAGCATGTGGTTTAATTCGACGATAAGCGAAGAACCTTACCAGGACTTGACATCCCAATCGTATCCTATAGAAATATAGGAGTCAGTTCGGCTGGATTGGTGACAGGTGCTGCACGGTTGTCGTCAGCTCGTGTCGTGAGATGTTCCGTTAAGTCGGCTAACGAGCGAAACCCCTATTGCCAGTTGTATTTTTCTGGCGAGACTGCCTCGGTTAACGGGGAGGAAGGCGGGGATGACGTCAAATCAGCGTGGCTCTTACGTCCTGGGCTACACACGTGCTACAATGGCATTTACAAAGGGTCGCAATAGCGCAAGCTGGAGCTAATCCCTAAAAATTGCCACAGTTCGGATTGAGGGCTGCAACTCGCCCTCATGAAGCTGGAATCGCTAGTAATC
>CAZFAN010000104.1:0-2961 GCA_964516525.1 uncultured Candidatus Saccharibacteria bacterium
TTATATGGATTATCATTCCCAAATCCAGCTGGAATTTTCTCATTTGAGCATTTCCCCTTAACGGTAGAGATTTCAAAATATGCTGGTTATACTATTGCTGGTACGGGAATTATTGGTTCAATGCCTACCGTATTTTTAGGAGAATGGTATGTAAATTTTGGCCTTGTTGGAGTTATGATTGGGTCTGTAATATTTGGCTTTATTATTCAAACAACCGAGTTTTTTATCTTAGTGAAGATGGCAAAAAACAAATCAATTTTCATTGTTTCAATATTCATATATTATATACAATATTTCTCACAATTTGCTGAAACGAGCATGTCTATAATATTTTTTGATCCCAAATTTTATTTGCCCATTATAGTATCAATATTTCTTAAAAGTTTAATTCTAAAGAAATCATATGGATTGCAATAACATAAAAATATGTCATTTTACTTCTGTCCATAATCCCAAGATGTTCGCATATTCGAGAAAGAATGTTTATCACTTTGTAAAGGGGGATACAATGTTTACTTGGTATCTCCTGGCAATCGTTCACAAACATATCAAGAACAAGGAGTCATAATAGTAAATGTGCTTCCAAAATTCAAAAATAGATTTTGGAGAATGATTGTATTTTCAAAATCAATATATAAAGCAGCACTTTCTATTGATGCAGACTTATATCATTTTCATGATCCTGAACTAATTAAATTTGGTATTAAACTAAAGAAATTAGGCAAAAAAGTAATTTTTGATTGCCATGAAGATATTTTTGACAATTTAAACGATAAAGATTATATCCCCAAATTATTTAGACCAATATTTTCATATATAATTAATTTATACCAAAAAAAAAGTTTAAAGAAATTTGATTCAATTATATCGGTATCTCCTCATATAGTTGAAAAAATTACACCTCTCAATAAAAATGTAGTAATGATTACAAATTTCCCTAAAAACATAGATCTAAATATTAATCATGAAAAACAATTCGATAAAATAATATTTGCAGGTGGAATAAGTGAACAATGGAATCATCATAAAATTATTGAAGCACTAGAGTATTGTGAAAATGTTAACTATAATTTATGCGGCATCGGGAGTAGTGAGTATTTAAATAAATTACGTCAAATTCGTGGTTGGAATAAAGTAAATTATTACGGAAAATTATCTAAGAGTGATGCTGATAAATTACTTTATGAATCATCGATTGGGATTGCAATTTTGTCATATAATAGAAATGTAGGTATGAATTATGGCACCTTAGGTAATACAAAATTATTTGAGTATATGATGGCCGCTCTACCAATTATATGCACAGATTTTATTCTATGGAAAGAAATTATTGATAAATTTAAATGCGGAATTTATGTAAATCCCAACGATATACATGCAATTATTGATGCTATTAATTTTCTAAAAAACAACCCATCAATTGCATATAAAATGGGAATTAATGGTAGGCGCGCTTTCGAAGTTGAATATAACTGGCATTCGCAGGAGCAAAAATTAATGGATTTATATAAATCAATATTAACAAAATGAGAATAAAAATTGTAACAATAGTTGGGGCAAGACCTCAATTCATAAAAGCTGCTGTATTAAGTCGTGAATTTCAAAAACACTCAGATGTTCAAGAAATAATTATTCATACAGGGCAACACTTTGATAACAATATGTCCGACATATTTTTTTCTCAAATGAACATTCCTAAGCCAAATTATAATCTTAACATAAATGGCTTAAATCATGGGGCAATGACTGGGCAAATGCTAGAGAAAATTGAGTCAATTCTAATTGATGAATCACCTGATTGGGTAATTGTTTATGGAGATACTAATACAACATTAGCAGGTAGCTTGGCAGCAAAAAAACTTAAAATTAAGCTAATTCACATTGAATCAGGACTTAGATCATTTAACAATTTAATGCCTGAAGAAATAAATCGTATAATTACCGATAGAATAAGTGATGTTCTGTTCTGTCCAACTTCAAACTCAATAAAAAATTTATTAGCTGAAGGTTTCGATAAATATCAATGTGAAATTATCAATAGTGGTGATATAATGCTCGATGCATCAAATTACTATTCTGATAAAAGTGTTAAACCCAAAATAGATATTGGTAATGAGTTTGTTTTGTGCACAATACATAGAGAAAATAATACAGATGATTTAATCAAACTAAAAGAAATATTTAGTGCGTTGGAAGAAATATCAAAATCTTGTAAGGTTGTATTACCTCTTCACCCTCGTACAAAAGCGAAACTAATGTATATTAATTATGATTTTGATAGAAGTTCAATAAAATTTATTTCTCCATTAGGATATCTAGAAATGATTTGGATGCTTAAAAATTGTAATTTAGTAATTACTGATAGTGGTGGCCTTCAAAAGGAAGCTTACTTTTTTAATAAATACTGCATTACACTGAGAGAGGAAACAGAGTGGACAGAGCTTATTAGCAATAATGTTAACACACTTTGTGGAAGTAATTATGAAAAAATATTGTCAACATTTAGATTATATATTAAACTTGGAGAAATAACAAATTCACTGATGCTTTATGGTACAGGTAATTCTGCAAATATCATTTATAACAAAATTATTGAGTTATCAAACTAGTTCTGAAAATATCTAATTTGATTTTTTATTAAACTATTTAAATTAACTATAAATGAAACAATTCGTTAGAAATGTAAAAATCATTGGAACAGGTTCTTATTTACCTGAAAGAATTCTTAGTAACAAAGAATTAGAACAAATGGTAAGTACGGATTCTGCGTGGATTGAAAATAATTTAGGCATTAAAGAGAGAAGAATAGCTGCTACAAACGAATCAACAAGCGATTTAGCAGCAAAAGCTGCAGTAAATGCAATAAAAGATGCGAATTTAACAGTCGAAGATATTGATTTAATCATTGTTGCAACTGCTACTCCAGATAGGTTAGCACCATCAACTGCTGCAATTGTTCAG
>CAZFAN010000105.1:0-2921 GCA_964516525.1 uncultured Candidatus Saccharibacteria bacterium
GCTGCTTCTACCCCAACTAAAAATGAACCAATCAATCCTGGTCCTTGGGTGACTGCAATATAATCAATAGAATTAAATAAATTAGTTTTTTTAATAGTTTGCGAGTTTAAACATTCCTCTATAACTGGTAAGATATTTTTAACGTGTTCACGAGAAGCAAGTTCGGGAAAAACTCCCCCATATTTTGCATGAAGCTTGATTTGAGAAGAAATAACATTGGAAATAATTTTAATGTCCAGATTGTTAGATGATAGATTTTTTATTTCAGCAATAGCGGCACTTGTTTCGTCGCAACTAGTTTCTATAGCTAAAATACGTAAAATTTTTTTGTTTTTAATGGTTTGTGTGGTCTTCATAAGGGTTTATTATAACTTATCTCTTTGATAAAATAAAGTAAAATACTATTTATATTTTAAATAATGAAACAATCTTTTTTGCAATCGAAATATTGGGAATCTTTCAGAAATAGTTTGGGTCAAAAAACTTTTTGGATAGATAATAATTTACTAGTTAAAGTGCCTTTGATATTAGGACAATCTTATTTATATTGTCCAAGATGTGTATTCAAAGATAAAGATAGTTTTAATAAATTTATAAAAGAATCTAGAAAAATAGCACAAGCAGAAGGAATATTTTTTTTACGTTTTGAGCCACAATTTGTTTGTGATGATATTAAATTAAATAAAGAAATGTTTAAACAAGTTGAGTCTAGGCAGCCAGCACAAACTTTGTGTATTGATTTATCAAAAAGTTTAGATGAAATTTTAGCTAATGCAAAACAAAAAACACGATACAATATCAAACTTGCAAAGAAAAAAGGTGTGAAAATTTATACCTCAACTGATATCAAAGATCTTAATAAATTTTATAATTTGGCTGAAGAAACTGCTAATAGAGATAATATCAGATTTCACGATAGAACTTATTATGGAAATATGATCGAGATTTTAGGCAAAGAAGGAAAAATTAAATTTTATTTTGCTAAGTATAAAAATAAAGATATTGCTTGTGCTATATCTGTAAGATACGGTAATACTTTTTATTATTTGCATGGCGCATCAAGCAATGAATATAGAAATGTTATGGCTCCTTATTTGTTGCAATGGCAAATGATTAAAGATGCTAAAGAATTGGGACATAAAATATATGATTTTTGGGGTTGCGCACCATTGATACAGGAAGTGGATAAAGATGGGATTAAAAAATTCAAGATAAAAGATGAAAATCATTCTTGGGTAGGTATTACTAAATTTAAATTAGGTTTTGCGCCAACAACATTAACTGGAAAATATATTGAATATCCCGGTTGCTATGAAATAAGTTATGGTAAAAAAAGATATTTATTGTATAGTATGTTCAAGAAAGTGGTCTGAAATTTATTGTTAGATAATTTATGAAAAATATACTTCGTAAAATATTACCAGAAGGAATAATAAATTTTTATCATAAGTGTCAAGCGGTTATGGCAAATATTTGGTATGGATATCCTTCAAGACAGATGACCGTAATTGGAGTGACTGGTACTAATGGTAAAACTACAACTTGTTATATGATCTCCAAAATTCTTGATGAATCTGGTAATAAAAATGCGATGATCGGAACTGTTTTTTATAAGATTGGTGGTAAATTTATTCGTAATAATTCAAAAATGACTACTTTAAATCCATTTGTATTGCAAAAATTTTTGAAAGATGCGGTAAATAAAAATTGCAGATTTGTTATTATAGAAACTTCGTCCCATGCTATAAGCCAATATCGTATTTGGGGCATAAATTATCAAACTTTAGTGTGGACTAATCTTACGCATGATCATCTTGATTATTACAAAAATTTTAAAAATTATTTAAACGCTAAATTAAAATTATTTAAAAATAATCCAACCGCTCGAGGTATTGTAAATGCTGATGATAAATATGCGGAAGATGTGAAAAAAGTAACAGGTGGGCAACTTGTTACCTATTCTTTAGAAAATCATGGCATGGTCAATGCTCGAAAAATTAAAAATTTTGATAATGGTTCAAATTTTGTTATTGATTGGCTGGGGAGCCAAGTTGAGGCAAAAATCAATTTAGTGGGTAACTTTAGTATTGCTAATGTGATTGCTGCTTTTTGTGTGGGTCTTTCCTATAATATATCTCCAAGAACAATAGTTGCGGCGTTAGAAAAAATAAAAACTATTCCTGGCAGAATGGAAAGATTAGATTTTGGTCAAGACTATGAAATAATAGTTGACTACGCGCATGCGCCTGATGGATTACAAAAAGTTTTTGAGGCTGTAAAGCCTACAGTAAGAGGAAGATTAATTCATGTTGCAGGTAGCACGGGTGATAGAGATAAGACAAAAAGGCCGTTAATGGGTGCTTTGTCTGGCAAATTTGCAGATATTAGTATCGTAACTGATGAAGATCCTGGTAGTGAAAAACCAGAAGATATCATTGAAGCTGTGGCTGCTGGTGTACCGCGAGGAGCGACCACAAAAAACCAAAAAACATTAGGGAAAAACTTTTTTAAAATTTTAAATAGATCAGAAGCAATTAGGCTTGCATTGGATAATGCACAAAAAGGTGACGTAGTATTAATCACTGGAAAAGGTCATGAACAGGTTATGAAAATTGGTGATAAGCTTGTGCCCTATTCTGACCAAGAAGTTGTAAAAAAATATTTTAATAAAAAAGATTAAATATGGCTGAAGAAATATTGTTGTTAATTGATGGAAATGCGCTTGTGCATAGGTCTTTTCATGGTATTCCACCATTAAAAACTAAAGATGGACTGCAGGTTAATGCAGTATATGGTTTTACAAATACAATTCTGATGGCTATTAAAGAATTTCATCCAGAATATTTGGTAGTAACATTTGATGTTGGTAAAAAAACTTTTCGCAATGAAAAATTTGCTGATTATAAGGCAACTAGAGTAAA
>CAZFAN010000106.1:0-2919 GCA_964516525.1 uncultured Candidatus Saccharibacteria bacterium
GTTTCTAAAACATCTCCTTGAACGATGGTATTTTTTAAATAATTTGGAAATTCATCATGCTTGCCACTATTTTTTGAACCAAAGTTTACACCATTAATTTCCTTGCCTATAACTTCTTTTATTAGCTCATTTGGATGATTAAGTAATTTAGATAACTCTTTTTTAACTTGGCCATTATTTGAAAAAACAAGCAATCCACGAATAGCCTGCATCACAACTTTAGGATCTTTGTCTGATAGCAATTTAATTAAAACGGGAATAGTTTTCTCATTTCTTAATCTACCAATAGCAGAAACAGATTCTCTTCTAACTTCGGTGCTTTCATCTTGTTTTGCAAATTTTACGAAAGTATCTAGTAAAGAAATATCACCAATTTTTGCAAGATTCTTCAAAGCAAGTGATCTTATTGTCTCATTATTTTTATCCAGTAAATTCAATAGCGGTTGTTTGCTATATCCATTTTCTAACCTTCCTAATTTTTTTAATACATAAACAATGATGCCATCATTTTGATCTTGTAGAAACGATAAAAGAGCTTTTGTGTCATTTTTTAAACTATCAATTTGCTCTTTGTTTATTTGTTTACTTAAAACTGATCTATTCATAATTTTATTTTATTAAACTATCAATAGTTATGTCTAATCCATTAGCTATCTTCATTACTGTTTGAATGGTTGCCTTAGTGATAACATTGCTTTCAATTTAAAGCAAGTGAGTTTGGAACCTTATGCCGTTATAACACCATCCTATGGTGAAGACGATTATACTGGGAATGAGATAAATGAGACAGTACGAAAGGCATTATTTATCGATTTTTTTATAAAACAAACCAATCACCAATAAATACCAACTTACTCTGATTCAATTTTAGCAATAGATTTTAAATCTTCTGAGTATCTCCAATGAATGTAGTGTATAGGTTTACTATTTTTGTCTAATTCAACTTTGGTAAAGCTTAGGCTGTCGACTTCTTTTGGAGTACTCACACAAATTTTGTAATCGTCATTTGCTTCAAAAATTATTTTTTCATTTTCAAATTCAATGGCAGTCACAAATTTAATTGGGAAATTATTAACTATATTCTCCATTCTGTCAAAGTATTCTTTTTGTGTTTCATTTTTCCCGACATTTCTAGAACCGATAACCTCTTCATTTTTTTTAATATACCAATTGCCTTTAATATTAATTTGATAGATTCCTCTAACGTAAAGTTTTTCTTTACCATTTTTTCCAGAAATATAGTCCTGATAGCTCTTTCCAATATCGATAAATAACCACCCAGCAGATGGATAGATTATTCTCCACCACGGCAGAGAAATAATTTCTTGAAGAGCATTGGTAAACTCTTGAAGAGAAATCTTTATTTTAGACATAGCTCATTATAGCATCAAAGGTTTTAATAAGAATTTAGCCAGCCCTTTGTAGGGGCTGGCTAAGTATTTTGGCTATGAATACTTGTGCCGATTATCTGCCCACCAATCTCGGGCTTTGCGGTATACACCATCATAACCATCTCTTTCTCGTTCCCATTTATCCCAATGACTGTGATAATAGGTCGAGAAATCGTCTAGGGCATCATTGCCCCGCCAATCGCTGCCCTTGATTCTTGCATCTCGAGCGGCTTTACGAAAAGTTTCGTTTTCGTACGACATGTGAAAAACCTCCAATATAAGATTTCGAAGTTTCGGAGCTTATTCCTAACTTCGATTGGGAATTCACTTGCAACCGATAATATACATCTATATATATATATACTTTAGTCAAGTAACAAAGAGTATGGAACCCATATATTAAGTCAAAATAATTATTTATTTGAGATCAAACAAAAGGAAAAAACACGATTTACGTCGTTATAGTTCAAATACTAAGATACGGAAGGGGCGGAGACATCTCGCTTTGCAAGCTCGAGTTATTGAGCATAATGCGCCTCGCTTTGCTCATGTGCATTATTTAGCTCAATAAACGAACTAAAGTTTCTTATCTCAAACACCTATCTTCATTGAAAAAAGATTGAATATTCAATCTTTTTTCAATGCGGAAGGGGCGGGACTCGAACCCGCGGTGCCCGGAGGCGTCAGTTTTCGAGGCTGATGCAATAGCCGCTATGCGACCCTTCCTTAATATTTAAGCTTAAATTAATCATCTCCACCAGATTTAGTGACGCCTTTACCACCAAGAATATCTTCACCTTTGAGTCACTGTGCAATTTGTCTATTTACTTCATGGACTATTGGTTCAGGATTAATGCCAGCCTCTTGTCAACTTTTTATTGCGTTAGCTTTATTGGTTAACAGTTCTTCTAAAAATGAAGAGTGATTTTCGTTGATGGGCATATTTAAATTAATCTTTTTAAATTATCAATGTGCACCCAGTGCGATTCGAACGCACGATCTTTTGTTCCGCAAACAAACGCTCTATCCAGACTGAGCTATGGGTGCTTATTGATTAAAGGACCAGGCTATTATATTTCGGACCCTGTCTTTTTGCAAAACAAAAAGCAGCTGGTACGAAAGATGCTGTGCATATCATAAAACCTTTATTTTTTAAGCTTCAGGTATTGTTTTCCTTTGAGCTGATCGGGTAATAAACTAACTCCTTTTTGCGGATACATTTCATAACCTTTACCATAACCAATTTCTTTAAGTAGTTTGGTTTCAGGATTTTTAATACTCATTGGAATTTCCAAGTTGCCAAATTTTTGCACATCGTCCAAGGCAGCGATGTAAGCGTCATAAGCACGGCGATCTTTCTTGCAGCTGGCTAGATAAGCTACTCCATGGGCCAAATTTTCTCGACATTCTGGATAACCAATTGTTTGACAAGCTTGAAAAACCGCATTGGCCACCACTAAAGCAGTTGGCACTGCTAAACCAATATCTTCAGAGGCAAAAACCACCATACGGCGAGCGATAAAAAGTG
>CAZFAN010000107.1:0-2883 GCA_964516525.1 uncultured Candidatus Saccharibacteria bacterium
TGGCATTAAAAATATAATTAAAAAGATCGTGAGACAGAGCGTTGTAAGAAAATACCAGGGGAAGACTAATTAAAATTAAAAATTTCCAGAAATTTTTTCGAGAATGAAGATTTAATTCTGACCAATTTTTTAAAATTAAAATATAATCGGCGAAAATTAAAAAGATTAATACCCCATAAAAAATTGTTCTCGCATTTTGCATGGGCAAAAAATTTTGCCACAAATAAGTTTGAAAAGAAATAAAATAATCTGACTTGAGTAAAATTAAATTAGGATCAGTTAGAACAAAAGAAAAAATAGCAAAAATTACAAACAGCAAAAAATAACTAATCAATAAAAATTTTTTCATTTTTTTGGGTATTTGTTAGTCCAATCAGCTATTTTAATGCGCAAAATATCGGCAAACATTAAAAAAGAGTCTCTTAAGGGATTAACGCGATTGGTTTGAAAGTGTTTCCACAAAATAGGAACTTCTTTTAAGCTAAAACCATATTTTTTAGCTAAATATAATAATTCGACATCAAAAGCACCAGTGAAAGCATCTTGACGTTTTTTTTCTCCTGAATAAACATACAGGTTATTAAATAATTTATTAGTAGCTTTTTCTGAAAATAATTTAAAACCGCACTGACTATCTTGTGTGCCCGGAACGGCTAAAAGTTGCACAATCAAATTGAAGCCTCTGCCCATTAAATGTCGATAAAATGGTTCTTTTTCTCTTTTAGCACCCAAAATTTCTCTTGAACCAAAAATCACTTCGTACTGACCAGCATATTTGAGTAATTTGCGCACTTCTCTCAGAGGAGTAGATTGATCGAAATCGGAAAATAATCTCCAGCTACCCTCTGCTTTGAGCATGCCAGCTTTGACAGTAGGGCCTTTGCCCTTGTGTAGATTGGTGAGAACTTTAATGCGTTCGTCTTTTGCAGCAAATTTTTGTAAAGTTAAAACTGTATCGTCTTGGCTCCCATCGTCGGTCAAAATTAGCTCCCAGGATTTTTCATAGTTTTGTAAAAATTGATATACTTCTTCTAGCACTCCACGCTTGATATTTTTAGACTCATTGAAAGAAGGCAATATGACAGATAAATAGGGTTTCATAATTTTTTATTCATTATAACTAGTTAAAACAGTAATTTCTGGACCATCTGTAACATTAAATGTTTCCACAATGTTTTTATTTGGAAAAACTACGATTTCATAAATAGCTGAATTTAGAATATTTTTTTCAACTTTTTCTTCATTAATAACAAATAGTTTTTCAGCTAGATAGTGATTTTCTATTTTGACCGGTTCGTTGGCTTGTGTGCTTAAAAAATATCGATAATTCATGCCATAAAGATCTTTTGAAGCGGCCAATAAAACAATGTTGTATTTTTCATTTTTTTTGACTCGAGCATAAATTTCTTCGGAAACTTTTTTAATTTTATCAATACTCAAATCACTATCTTTAATAGTATATCTACTCATGTTGTTGATTAGAAAAAAACATAAAAATGGCACTAATAATGAGAATTTTAGCCAGTTATATTTGAATTTATTAAAGAATAAACCATAAAAAATATAGGTAAATGGAAATAGGTAGGCAATGTAATGTTCGTAAACCTGATGTTGATAGACGCTGATGCCAATAATGCCGGGAACTAAATAAGCTAAAAGAACTTTTTCACCATCTTTTAATTTAGCTTTGTTTTTAGCCAAATAAATAACTGATGAAATCAAGACTACAAATAGTAAGGGGTGATTAATTTTATTGATAGCAAAACTTGGTTCTAAAAGAACTAGAGAAGCTCTTTCTTTGAGATCAACACTGATAAATTTGGTGAACGCAGCCAAACCCTTACGACCTTTTTTTCTTTGTAAATCAAAGCTTTCTTCTTTTACTAAAATTTTAGCAAAAGATTTGGCATTCAAAAAATCATGCTTGTAATCAAAAAGTAAAAGAGGAGTTAAGGAAATCATAAAAATGATTACTGCCAAAGCAATGTGTTTAATCAATCTATTTTCCAAATTGAAAAATTTGTCTTTACTTTTTTTGAACTTTTCTACTAGTTGAATCAAGAAAATAATGCCAGCTCCAGATAAAGAAAGCAGAGTAACGTAGTGTAGTTGAATGAGAATGCTGAAACAAACTGAAACAAGTAGCCAGTATTTACTATCCTTTTTCCAGGATAAATAAGTAAAATAAAACATCAATAAACTAAAAAAAGGGGCGGGGTTGGGGTTCCAGCTAAATCGAGCTAAATTGACTACTGAAGCAGAAAAAGTAAAAAAAATGCTAGCTAAAATGGCGGTTTGTCGATCAAAAACTTTTTTAGTAATTTGAAATAATAAAAAAACAGTTAGAACTGATAGTCCGGCTACAGCGTAAACTGGCCCGATAGGACTTGGATAAGATAAAAATAAAAATGGCAACATGAAATAATAGTAAAACGGTCCCAAATACATATTGCCAATGCTGGTCACTGGACCAATAAAAACTGGATCTAAATTCTTAAAGATGTTGGCGACAACCATGGCATCTCTGCCCTGATCTCCTTGAAACATCATGGTATTTTTAAGATTGTAAAATCTTAAAAAGATGGCGATAGCAAGAATTAAGAGCAGAAACAAGCGTTCTGACGTGACTTGTTTTTTGATGAGTTTCCACATTTCTATTTTTTCTTTTTTTTCCAAACAAAAGTGTTGTAAGCAAAAAAGTTCCAAAACATGCCTATTAAAATACCAATTACTGCAGAAATAACTCCAGTATCAACGACATAATTTATAATTGGTAAAGTAAAGACTGGTCGTAAACCAACCGTAGCTGAAGTGCCATAGGCAATGGCACTCTGAATTAAAATTGATCCAGCAGAAGAAAGATTAAATTTAATAAAACTTAAG
>CAZFAN010000108.1:0-2854 GCA_964516525.1 uncultured Candidatus Saccharibacteria bacterium
TACGCAAATCCTGCAATATGTGAGCTAACAGGATATAAATTAGAAAAAGTAATTAATAAAAATTTTCTAGATTATATTGTTCCTTCCAACAAAAAAATCGTGATGGCTAGATACCAGAAAAGTCTTCTTGGATACAAAACATTGAATAAATATGAAATTGGCATATTAACAAAAAGCAAAAAAGAAATTATTGTTGAAACAAATACTTCTAGAATTGTTTATGATGGCAAACCTGCTATGATGACTGTATTAAGAAATATCACTAAAAGAAAAATTCTTGAACAAAAACTTAAAGAATCAGAGGAAAAATTTAAAATTATTTTCGATAACACTCAAGATGGCTTATTATTGGTAGATACTAGTAATCGAAAAATATGTATGTGCAATAAAGCAATATGCAAAATGTTGGGCTATACCAAAAAGGAATTATTGTCATCTAAAATTGATAGATTGCATTTAAATAAAAATATGTTTTTAATAATTGATGATTTTTCGCACAAGGAAGATGGACAAAAAGAAACTAATTTTAATATTGCCATCAGAAGAAAAGATGGAAAAGTATTTTATGCTGATATAAATGATACTTGCTTAAAAATCAATGATACAAAATATATAATGGCAAATTTTAGAAAAACTACTAAAAACTAAAACTATTATTATGAATACAGCTGAACAAATGCGACCACAAGAAAACGTTTTAAATTATCCAGACAATCTGGAATTTGATAAAGACTATGACAAACCTCTTGACCTTCATGGACAATATTACAAATTGGAAAAAGAAATAAAAGAAAATATTGAAGCTGCGGAAACACTTAAAAACTCTGAAAATAAAGAATTATTTAAAAATAAAATTATTGAAATTGAGACTATTAATGATCAAAAAAGAGAATCAATTGCCAAAGATATTATAAACAAATATCTCAAAGAAACTCCTGAAGGAAATTATTATATCAATTGTTTAGTTCCAACCGATTCTTGTATTCCTCGAATTTTAAATCATGTTTTGGAAAAAACACTTAGTGAAAAGTTTAACCTTGACGAATTTGATATTGCCAGTATAAATACTATTTTTGCTGAAATGTATAATAATTATAAAGGCAAAAAAGAAGGAAAAAGTACTGTAGATTATTTTGCAACAAAGTTACTGATAAAACCTCACGAATTGCAAATATTAACCGGGGATCCTACAGTCACAGAAAAAGTATATATTAAAGATTTAAATCCTGAAGATTTACTATCAGACGAAGAATCTATATCAGAAAGCGGAAGAGGTTTGCCAATATGCAAAAGTCTTTGTGAAGCTACAGACGGTGAATTTAGTGCAAGAACGAACAAAGACGAGACTAGCTGGACATATCTAGCTAAAATTAATTATTAATTATCGCTTTCTTCTAGCGTGAAAAGCATGATGCACATCACGAAGATGTTTGTCTGTCACATGCGTATAAATCTGTGTCGTTGTAATCGAACTATGTCCTAAAAGTTGCTGTACTGCGCGAATATCTGCACCTGATCTTAATAAATCAGTTCCGAAGGTGTGTCTTAATACGTGTGGAGTAACTTTTTTTGCAATACCTGCTTGAAGAGCATATTTTTGAATAATTCGTTGAATAGATCGAGGCGTCAATCTGCCAACATTTAAATCCTTCTTATCTTTTTTGTTTTTAGAATTATTTAAATTAATATCATCTTGGGTTTGTTGATGATTGTAATTTTTACTGTGGTTAACAAATACTGCCTTGCTGTCGTCGTGCCTTGCCTTAAAATATTTATCAATTGCTTCTTTGGCAGCAGATGACAAAAATACTATTCTTGTTTTTCTTCCTTTGCCCGTCACAGAAAATTCTTGACGTTTTAAATTGATTTTATCTTTATCCAAAGATACTAATTCAGAAACACGTAGCCCTGTAGAAAACAGCGTTTCAAGTATTGCTTTATCACGCATACCATTAATTGTTTGTACATCTGGAGCAGCTAATAGTCTGTCTAACTCTTCCTCATCTAAAAAATTAATTTCCCTATCTTCATTTTTTCCAAGTTCAATTTTTTCCGGCGCCAAAGTCTGAATGTCTTGTCTAGTTAAATACTTCAAAAAAGCGCGCAAAGCTATGACGTGATAATTTTGAGTTTTTCTTTTTAGATTATAACCATCAAGATGATTGAGATATAATCGATATGATTGCACTTTTTTTAAAGTAATATCAGATGGTTTGCCGATATTATTTTCATCTGCCCATCGAGCAAATCTATTCAAATAATGTTCATAGTTAATAATAGTTTTTGGTGATTTATTTTTTTCCACCTCACAATACACTAAAAATTCTTGTATTAATTTTTCAAGGTTATTCATGATAAATAGTTTACTAATTATTATTAATTGTACGACATATTAATAATAAAAAAAACCGGCATAATGCCGGTGAATATTTACAGTAACTCATCAAGTAATCCTGCCTGATGATAATACCACATACTAATATCCGTATGTCGTATTCCTCTAAAATCTATATGAATATAAGACTTTCTATGACGATTGTCAGCATCTCTTCCCTCGTCATAACGATATACTTTCACATAGAATAAACACGTGATGTGCTTACTTAGATTCAGCTCTTTGTTTTCGACACAGATAATCGCAAAATCAGCTGGGGAAAATTGATATTTCTGGTTATTTTTCCAAGCACTAACTAATGCTAAGTTTTCTTCATAAGTAAGTGCCTTGCCGTTTCTATAAATGATAAAATCAACTGCTTGTCCAGTACAATGCAAACTAAACAACCTTACATCTTCTGGATTTGCCAGATAATTAGCAAAGTTATATTGATCGCATCTGTAGCCAGAGGTAATACGT
>CAZFAN010000109.1:0-2810 GCA_964516525.1 uncultured Candidatus Saccharibacteria bacterium
TATTTAATTGTTCCATTGTTTTGAATTATTATCATGCCATCATTATTTTTCTCTGCCAATGTCTCATATTTCTCCTCAGATGATGAAAGTTGTTTTTCAAGTTCTTTGAATTTTGTAATATCGCGAATAATCTCGACTGCGCCAACGAGATTATTATTTTTGTCGTATATTTTCCTTGCATTTGCCCATAAAATATGTTCTTTTTTATCAGCGAGAATTATATTTCCTTCTCCTGAAAATATTTCCTCATTTTTATTAGAAGAATTTAAATAAGAGCCAAATGTGTCATAGAACGGTATTGAATAAACATTATTTTTTTTGCCAATAATTTTAGTTGCTTTTACCCCAGTCAATTTTTCCATTGCTTTATTCCACGCAAACACACGTCCTTTATTGTCTAATATCAGGATAGCATCAGGTAGTAGATTAATTGCTCGGTTCAATTCCCGAGGTGATTTGAACGGTTCGAATAAACTATCTATAGGTTTATCTTGCATATACTAAAATAAGTTTTATAGCTTAATTTTAGAATTATTACGGGATTATACAAGGTAATAAAACAAAAACAGCCACCGGAGGTTAGTGACTGTTTTCATATATATCTATCTGGGTCTTATATTATGTGTTTCGATGTTAAGTCGAAACATTGACCTTGCATCTATTACTACAACGAAAAAATAATATTAGTACAATTTATATATTGCAGTCGTTGCATGGCTGCAAAACTCTATTGTTAAATTCATCAAAAAACCCACGCCAAGTTGCGTCAATTTTTTGTATACCAAGAGCTTTAATATGATCAGTATTTTCTTTAATGCCAGTAATTTTAATGATTTGATTAATTTGAAAATCTTTTCCGTTTGTAAAAATAGTATTTTTGTCAAAAGACACGAGCCATTGATTATTGTCAGAATCATTTATGACAATATGGCCATCTTTAGCTCCCATAATCTCGCCAGTGATTACTGATCCACGCCCAACAACAAAAACCTTTCCTTGCCGTAAATATATTTCTTTAGCAACTGATATTTGAGAGATGGTGTCATGAATGCCAATTTTTTCTGCAATAAAATAACCAACCGCAACAGATCCAATTATTAAAGCTAGGATGAGTAGAGAATTCATGCGATAAATAAGATAAGATTTTCTGGAAGTAAAATAAATAATTAATATTAATATTGATAAAATAAAAAACATTTCCCACGGTAGATCCTCAATAGCCAATAAGAAATATAAAAATCCATAAGGTAAGTTTTCCCATGGATTGTAGTGAGACAAAATATAAATTATTATTCCCACAACAATAACTGCAAATAACCACGAAACAACTAAAAGCGCATCAAGAAATGCCTGACGAAGATAAAATTGCCATTTTGGATTTGGTTTGACGTCGGTAATTTTTGATTTAATTTTTTGATTAATGCTTTTCATTTTTATTTATTTTATCAATTATTTTTTTTAGTTTTCTTTTGGCACGATTAATGGTTGGACCAACAGAATTTACTGACATTTGTAAAATATCTGCAATTTCTAGATATGATTGATCTTCAAAATAGTAAAGTTCTAATATTTCTTGATCTTTTTTATTAAGTTTCAGCAATCCTTCTTTAATCAGCTTAGTATTTTCTTCTTCTAAGATTTTTTTCAAAGCATCATTTTCCAATGATAAATGATTTTTTATTTCATCATTAAATTCTACATGGCGAACTTTATAATGTTTTTTTATAAAATTCACAGATTCATTATGGGCAATTCTATATAGCCACGAAGAAAACTTCATTTTTGCATTAAATGAAGCGATATTTTCATATGCTTTGATAAAAACCTCCTGGGTGACGTCCTCGGACTCGGGCCAATTTCCAGTGATACGTGCAATATATTTTTGAATTTTATACGCATAACGATCTACCAATGGGTCAAAATAGTTTTTATCTTTGTAGCTAAGCACAGCCAGTTTTTCGTCAGAAAGATTAGACATATATTAATTAATACTTAAAATATGCTGATTTAGTACCATTATAAATATTTTTGACATCTACTACCTAGATGGCCAAGAATTTTCCCTCCTGATTTAATTTTAACAATTTGACAGTTGTTATCGCAATCTTTACATGTAAAATATTCAGTTTCAAATTTTTCGTCTTTGATGTTCCATCCAGGGAATTTTGATTTTTTGATATGTTGTTCTTTTGCCAATAACGCCATGCCGTAAGCTCCAGTGTAGGCATGTTCGCGCGGAACAATTATTTTATCATGTAAAATTTTTTCAAATGATCGAACAATAGCTTTATTTGCTGCAACTCCCCCAACAAATGTTATTGGAGATAACAATGCTGCATCTTTTGCTAAATTATTGATATAATTCCTTGCCAAAGTATCACATAATCCGTGCAAAATATCAGCAATTGACTCACCAACTTGTTGTTTTTGAATCATGTCGCTTTCTGCAAAGATCGTACAACGGCCAGTAATATTGCTTGCTTTTTGTGAAGTTAGAGCGATATTACTAATTTGTTCAATTGATAATTGTAAGCGATTTGCTTGTTGATCTAAAAAAGATCCGGTACCTGCAGCGCACACTGTATTCATAGCAAAATCAGTCATAATGCCTTTTTCAAGACGAATAAGTTTGGAATCTTGTCCGCCGATTTCAATGATAGTTTTTACGTCAGGAACAATATGAGAGACTGCTTTCCATTGTGCAGTAATTTCATTTTTTATAATATCAGCTCCAATAATTTGACCAATTAATACCCTAGCGCTACCAGTTGCCCCAACTCCATCAATAATTTCATATTTTTCTTTATAAA
>CAZFAN010000110.1:0-2794 GCA_964516525.1 uncultured Candidatus Saccharibacteria bacterium
TGGCTTATATGCTACGCCAAGAAAAAGTATTTTACTACCATTTACAGATTTTTTATGTTTGTTTAATGCCGATGCTATCTTAATATACATATAGTGTGGCATACGCATATTAATATGTCCGGCAGCATGAATCATACTTAAATCAAAATTAAATTTCTTGGCAATATGTTCTAGGTAAAATGGATCAAGAGGAATACAATGGCCTCCAATACCAGGACCCGGATAAAATGCCTGAAAACCAAATGGTTTTGTTTTTGCAGCTTCTATTACTTCCCAAATATTAATGTCCATTTTCCCTGCTAGTAAGGCTAGTTCATTAATTAAACTTATATTAATAAGTCTATACGTGTTTTCTAAAATTTTAACCATTTCAGCAACCCTAGGAGAACTTACCAGGTGAATTTTGTTTATTGCTTTTGAATATATTTTTTCACCAATTATTAATCCTTCCTCTGTCATTGCTCCCATAACTTTTGGAGTGTTTTTAGTTTTGTATTCTTCATTACCAGGGTCAACACGTTCTGGGGAAAATGCAAGCCAGAAATCTGTTCCATGCTTTAATCCAGATTCTTTTTCAATGATAGGCATCATGAAATTTTCTGTTGTTGTTGGATATGTTGTACTTTCAAGGCAAATAAAAGTAGAGGGTCTCATGTTCCTGCCAATTTCGATACACGCACTCTCTATATATGACATGTCGGGTTTTTTGAAAATATCAAGAGGGGTAGGAACACAAATAATAATAGCATCACATTCATTTAATATTTTAAAATTTGTAGTGGCTATTAGTTTTTTATTTTGGATTACATCTCTAAGATCTTTATCTGAAATGTCAGCAATATAATTTTCTGCGTTATTAATTTTTTCAACTTTTGTTGGATTTTTTTCAAAACCTATTACATTTACTTCAGATTGTGCAAAATTTACAGCTAGTGGTAAACCTACATATCCAAGGCCAACCACTCCAATTACAAATTGATTGGATTCGATTTTTTTAAGAATAGATGCTGAGTTATTCATAGTTTATAATTTATGTGTGTTATATCAGGTTCGATTTTTGTTTTCAATTTTTTTTGAGTAATTTTTATGACCATTAGTATTTACATTATCCCATACTAACATTGCATTTGAGTTATCAGGGACATATTTATGAGCTTCATCAGGAGAAACTGTAATATACTTAATTTTAAACGAAACAGTTTCTTCTGCCTTTTTTACTAATTTATGTAGAAATTCTTGATCAAAGTCACGACCAACCAAGATTAAATCAATTGTATTACTAGGTTTTCCTTGTGCAAAGTCATTAATTATAAACGCTTTGTCTAAAAATCCTATTCTTGCAATCAAATTGTCAATTATTTGATCAATGCCGGTGTATTTAAGTAATAATTTATGAATTTCATTGTAATATGGATGGTGCGTATTTGCTCTGTAAATTTTTTTATTTTTAAGAACTTCTGTTTCAAGCAAGTTAGCTTTTTCAAATCGATTTAGCTCTTGCCTAATTGCATTTGTTGATTCATTAAATTCAGCAGATAGATTGCGTAAATATGCAGTAGTATTAGCGTTAATAAAGAATTTTATTAACAATTTGATTCTGGTTTTCGATGTGATTAAATTTTCAAGCATAATATTGAACCATATTATTACTCAATTTGAGCACTAATGTATATAAAAAAATTTTATAAAAATAAAAATTCAGATTTTTTGAATAATTTTTTTAATCTCTGGATAAACAAATACGAAGCCTATACTTACAAAGATCCCAAAAAGAGTGAATCCAATTAATGTAAATAATCGTTTAGGCCCTGATTTTTCTGTTGGAACTACTACAGGCTGAATAATTGTTAGAAGAGGGGTGTTTTCTGTTACTGCAATTTTTGCCTCTTCTTTTTGTTTTGCTAATTCAGAATATATACCCAAAAGGAGATTATATTCGGATATTAATTTTTCTTCGTGTGTTTTGTATATTGAAGATGTTAATCCTTTATTTGAATCTCTAAAATTTGCGAGTTCTTTTTGTTTAATCTCAAAATTCTCCTTTGCTTCAGAATAGCTTTTTTCAATAAAAGTCAGATTTGAACGAACCTTTTCTAACTTAAATTCAGTTAAGTATTTTTGAAGGAGATTTTGGGTATTTAAAACAATTTGAGCTGCAATCTTAGGATTATTTGATTTCGCTTCTATAGTGAAATATCCCAGTTGCTCATTCATGTGCAGAGACAAGTTAGAGTATAAATCTTTAATTACATCGCTTTCTGTGTTTGTAATTAATTCAATATTATAGTTATCTATTTGTTTATCTGCATATTGATGTTTATCTTTTTTTGTAAATAATGATAAAGCTAAACCTGGTAATCCAATTGTATACTTTTTTAATGTAGATAAAAGATTAAACTTTTCTAACAAATTATTTGTAATAATTTCATAATATGAAAACTTCTTTTGTGAATCTTCAATGAAGTATTCTGAGTAAATAAGTTCTTTCTGAAAATTTATATTGGATATTATGTTTGGATACACGGCCGGGGATAAAATTTCTCCTGATACATTTGACCCTAAGCTTATTCCCGCCATAGCTGCTAGCCCGCTTAAGCTTCCACCAGCTTTTTTTTCACCTGTTTGAGGGACTAAAGTACAAGAAGCTGTATATTCATTTGGAGTAGAAAGGGCAATAAAAAGTCCAAATAATATGAATGTGCCGGTAACTTTCAAAATAAAGAATCTTTTATTCCAAATATTTGAAATAATTTTTTGAAAATCTATGCTTAATTCTTCTTCATTATTATTCATT
>CAZFAN010000111.1:0-2789 GCA_964516525.1 uncultured Candidatus Saccharibacteria bacterium
AAATTGATGTGCTTTTTTACAAAATTATTTCGGTAACTTTTTTTATGATGTAATTCGGATTTTATCCTTCTTCTTGTTTTTATTGATTAATTTTTATATATTTATTCATCTTATTTTATAAAGATAAATTATGCAAAGAATAAGCAAGGACATCAAAAAATTAGGAGAGCTAAAACGAACTTTTCAAATTGGGTTTACAAAATTATTTTATATTTATTTCCACAGATACTTTATGTCTAAACACAAAAACGAACCTTGTAATTTTACAGAAAATTAAAAGAATACTTTACCTTAAAATTGAGGATTTAATTAAATAAAAATGACTGCGAAATCATTAAACAAAAACTTACATAAAGCTAATAAAGCAAAAAAAGATGAGTTTTATACTCAACTTATTGATATTGAAAAAGAGCTTAAGCATTATAAAGAACAATTCAGAGGAAAGATTGTATATTGTAATTGTGATGATCCTTTTGAAAGTAATTTTTTTAAATATTTCGCTGGTAATTTTAAGGCATTGGGGTTAAAAAAACTTATAACCACAAGTTACAAACCATCACCTATTGCCAATACACAATTAGGATTATTTGACGAAGATATAACGAGTGAAGAGCAACATAGTCAAAAAACAGAAACTGCCAATAAGTTTATAATTAACGATGTTAGTGATTTTAATGGTGATGGGGCATTTGATTTACGTGATATTGCCGAACAATTAATAGCTAACAAAAATAATGAATGGGTACCATTGAAAGGAGATGGTGATTTCAGAAGTCAAGAAAGTATAGAATTGTTAAAAGAAGCGGATATTGTTGTAACAAATCCGCCTTTTTCGTTGTTTAGAGAATATGTTGCTCAATTGGTAGAATATAATAAAAAATTTTTGATTATTGGAAATACAAATGCAATAACTTATAAAGAAATATTTAAATTATTTCAAGGCAATGGATTATTTACAGGTTATACAAATTTTAATGTTGGAATGTTTTTTGAAGTTCCCGATGATTGGGAAGAATATCACCATATAAATAAAAATGGAAAAAAAATAGCCAGAGTATCTACTTCATGTTGGTTTACAAACTTGGAAGTTGAAAAACATAAGCAAGATATTGTTTTATATAAAAAATATAAATCTGATAATTATCCCAAGTATGATAATTACGATGGTATTGAAGTATCTAAAGTTCAAGAAATTCCCATGGATTACAAAGGAATTATGGGAGTACCTATAACTTTTATAGATAAATATAATCCAAATCAATTTGAGATAATAAAGTTTAGAAAAGGAGACGATGAAAAAGATTTGTCAATAAATGGAAAATATCCTTTCTTTAGAATTTTAATTAAAAATAAAAAACCGCAAGGATAATATGAATATAGATTTGTTTAAAATTAAAATTGCAGAAGTCGTAAAAGATTATAAAGATAGTGCGGAAGAAGGAGTATCTGCTTATGGTGGTAAATTAGATATACGCCCAAAGTATCAGCGTGAGTTTGTTTACAGCGGAAAACAGCGGGATGAAGTGATTAATACTATTAAAAATGGTTTTCCGCTTAATGTAATGTATTGGGTTAAAAAAGAAGACGGTAATTTTGAAGTTTTAGATGGACAACAACGAACTATAAGTATTGCTCAATTTGTAATAGGTGATTTTTCCATTGAATATAACGGACGAATTGCCATGTTCCATAATTTAACAAAAGAAGAGCAAGAACGAATATTGAATTATGAACTAATGATATATCTTTGTGAGGGTGATGATAAAGAAAAACTTGATTGGTTTAAAATTATTAATATTGCAGGCGAAAAACTAACAGATCAAGAACTTAGGAATGTTGTTTATACCGGTACATGGCTTTCTGATGCAAAGCTGAAGTTTAGTAAAACCAATTGCGTGGCTTATTTACTTGCTAATGACGGTGGGCAATTGGTAACAGGTTCACCTATTAGACAGGAATATTTAGAAACGGCAATTTCTTGGATAAATAATAAAGAAATAGAAGTATATATGGCAAAACATCAGCACGATGAAAATGCAGATGAATTATGGGTATATTTCAAAAAAGTAATTGAATGGGTAAGAAAAAATTTCACTAATTATCGTAAAGAGATGTCAAGTGTAAATTGGGGAGAACTTTATAATGAATTTAAGAATCAAGCATTTGATCCTATTAAATTAGAAGAAGAAATAAAAGGATTAATGCAAGACGAAGATGTTACTAAGAAATCAGGAATTTATCCTTATATATTAACTCGAAAAGAGAGATATCTTTCTATTAGAGCATTTACTTCAAATATGAAAAGAGAAGCATACGAGCGCCAAAATGGTTATTGTCTAAGCTGCAGACAAGAATTTTCGATTTCGGATATGGAAGCCGATCATATAAAGCCGTGGCATGAAGGTGGAAAAACAATAGCCGAAAATTGTCAAATGTTGTGTAAAGAATGCAACAGAACAAAATCAGGAAAATAATACAATATTAGTCTATTGTACTTTATCAATATTTTTTATAGTAGGTGTGATACTCTAATTTAATTAAATTTATCATTATTTTACAAATCTATTTTAGATTCGCAAAGCTGCATTATTATCATTTTAACAAATTATTTGATTTTATATTATTTATCATGAAAATATTCATGGGCTGGGTTATTGCCAAAACCTTATCGTTGAATTACAGGGGCATGAGGATTATATTTTATTAAAAATCAAAACTACTTAACATTCAACAATTAACATTAAAAAAAATCCCCATTCCGGTTAAGGAATAGGGACATTCAAAATTAA
>CAZFAN010000112.1:0-2787 GCA_964516525.1 uncultured Candidatus Saccharibacteria bacterium
TTTTGTTTTTAGCCATTGTCTTCATGTATTCTTCAATAAAATAAGGATTTTTTTGTTGCATTTTACTTAGTGCAGCGCTACTCATTGGCTGATCTATATTTACTAATTTTTTGGCTTCTTCTTGAGCTCTTCCACGTTGTGCTATTTCTGCATTTCTTTTCATACCAGAAAAGCCATCTTCTGCTAAACCATATCCAAGTTCTTCCATGGATCTATTTGAGGCTTCAAGGTTTGCTTGGTTCTTTTTAATTACGCCTCCAACAAAACTATTGGCATGTCTAATACCTGGTACATATTTTCCTGCAAAACCACCAACGCCTTTTGCAGTGGAAGTGATTTTATTAAATACTTGACCACCAAGCATGAATGGAATAAATAAAGCAAGAATCAATAATCCTATGGTAATAATAAATAATACAAGCACACTAACCCAACTATGAGTTCCTGTGCCAGATTGACTGGATTTGCCCACAACAGCAGCAACATAAAGTACAAAACTTACTAACGGTCCGATAAATACCCAACGCAAAAACCAGCTCCACCACTGACGAAAAAGATTTTGAGTTAAAGGCAAGACCATAAAAATAAATGCAATTGGGGCTACAGATGCCAATATAAGAACTACAAACCAACGAACATATAAAAGTAATGATAATAATAGTACAACAATACAAACAATCAGACTGCCTATTATACCTAAAAATAAGTAAATAAGCATTTCTCCAATGCCAATAGTGTTACTTAGACTACTTGAACCACTAGTACTAGCTAGTTGTGCACTCCATTGAATAAGAGTTTGTTTTGAGCCAAAACTTAATCCAGTAAGGATACCATCAACGATCTCATTGTAATCTTTTAAAAAAGTACCAGTAAGGGCAGTGGCAAATTCGACAATGGCTCTGCAAATAAACATACTAAAATTTGCTAAAATAACAGATACTATCAAAGGTAGGAGGAATTTTTTAAGAGCATAAGTGTCAACATTGAGGTTTAGGATATTTACAGCGGCAAGAAATAGTAATATTCCAATAAGGACCATGTTTACTAGGCTTAGAGAAAAATTCCAAATATCAAAAATCCAAGATTCGCCTGATTCTCCTGGGGTTAGATCTCCAGCAAGAGTGCCATTGGCTGCATAGGCATGATGGGGTCCAAAAGAGTAAGATGATAAAGAATTATTTGAAATTGGTATAAAAAATAAATTACATGCAAAAACAAGTGTAAGAATAATGGTAATAAATTTTTTATTCAAAATTTTTTGCATAATTAATTATTCACCTTCGATTGTTACCGAACCTGTATTGTTTGTTGCAGCTGATCCTGCTGAAGAGCCAGCATTGCTGCTGTTGGTGTTTATCCCTGAAGCGGCATTTGCTGCTGCATTTGCACTAGGTGTAGCGCTGGTAGCTGACCCTGTTGATGCAGCAGAATCTGTGGTGCTGCCACCGATGACAGATTGGATATTTGGAGTATATGGTGAAGTTGAATTTAGGCTATTGGCGCCTTTAAATATTTCAAATGTACTTGATAGTACTCCATAGATGCCATCTGATACCCAACAAATAGCGGTACAGACATATGTTTCAATAGTATTGCTTCTGTTACTACAAAAAGTTTTTTCACAGACACCACTAGAGGTAGTATTTTCAGTCCAATTATTTGTATTGGTATTATGTAAAAAAGTTGTACTTGGTGAATCTTGAGTACTTTGATTTATACTAACATTGCCATTGGCATCTGACGTAAACGTAATGGAAATAGCATTACTATTGGCTGTTTGATTGGTTAATCCCTGATATGTGGCTTCTATTGTATAATTAACAACGTAAGAAGTATTTGGATCTAATTTTCCATTAAAAACAACATCATCGTATTCTGTTTCATTGTTTTTAAATGTTTTATATTCTGATACGTTGGTACTACTATCTCTCCATTTATATAATTTATAGTAATTTGGCTTTGAACTAGAGTTCATAAACCAATTTAAATGGGCGGTTGCTTTTTGGCTATTACTATCATATTTCCCACTGCCGTTTAGTTTTGGTGCGTCAATTGAAGTTGATTGATTGGACTTTGGATCTCCATAAGCTCCTATACCACTTGGAGCCCCAACCATTATTGTATTTTTTTCATACCACGTAGCGATTTTAAAAGTGAAATTGCCACCTGTATTTTGTGTATTTGTTTTGTATTCATATGAAAGATTAGAAAAGTTATTTGGTAAATCTATTGATCCTGATCCTTCTGGTGTTGAATACCATAACTGATATTTTTTGAATTTATAAGCGATATTTTTTGTACCATTAAGCATTTCTCCATTAAAATTTTCTCCAGATTGCGGTTGAGACCATGTAATTTTAAAAGTTATAGAAGAATTTTCTTTATTTGTTTCTGTTAAGGATGATATATTGGGCCCTAAACATTTATTTCTAATATCAATTGCTTGTTGAGAATAACCATCTACTGGTATAAGTATTTGTGTACAGTTAGTGTCAGTGGCATTCGTTTTTCCAATATCTATATTAAAGAAAATATAAAAAGAAAAAATACAGGTAATTATTGCTATGCATATATTTTTTTTGCCATATAAATTTCGAAAATTTAGCACTTTCCCTCCTTGAAATACATTTAAAATTATCTTGAAAAATCCTTTGCTTTATTATAGCATAATTGTGCGTTTTGTGTGTCTCCTAGTGACTCATAAATTGTGCCTAAAAGTGTGAAAGTTGGAGCATAAAGAGGATCTATTTGATATGCTTTGATGGATAAATTTTTAGCTTTTTCGAT
>CAZFAN010000113.1:0-2775 GCA_964516525.1 uncultured Candidatus Saccharibacteria bacterium
CCACATCTAATTTGTAAATTTTTGCAAATTCTTCTGCTTCTGTTGCTGCCGTACCAGTCATACCAGCAAGCTTTGGATACATACGAAATAGATTTTGAAAAGAGATTGTTGCTAAGGTATTGGATTCGCGTTTTACTTCAACACCTTCCTTTGCCTCAATAGCTTGGTGTAAACCTTCAGAATATCTACGTCCTTGCATTAGACGTCCGGTAAATTCATCAACAATTACAATTTCACCGTCCTTAACTACATAATCACGATCTTTTTTAAACAAGTATTGCGCCTTTAACGCTTCTTCTAAATGATGAACATAGGCAATACCTTTTTTGTCATAAATATTCTCTACACCCAATGATTGTTCAACTTTTTTAATACCGGCATCAGTAATTGACACAACACGGTCTTTTTCATCAATAGTGTAGTCCTCTTCTGCTTTAAGTTGTGGCACCAAACGAGCAAACTGACCGTATAAAGAAGCTGATTCTTCAGCTGGTGCAGAAATAATCAATGGTGTACGTGCTTCATCAATCAAAATTGAGTCGACTTCATCAACAATCGCAAAATAAAATGGACGTTGTGCAAGTTGTGACACATCAACAGCCATATTATCGCGTAGATAATCAAAACCAAATTCATTATTTGTACCATAAACAATATCTGCTTGGTATGCCTGAGAGCGAGTTACTGGACGCCAATGGTTAAGTCTTTCGTCGCCGTGATCATTGGGATCGTGATATTCCGGATCATAAATTGCTGAAAAGTCGTGGGCAATTGTAGCTACAGAAATACCTAAAGCATGATAGATTTTACCCATCCATCCACCACCAATACGTGATAAATAATCATTTGGCGTAACCAAATGACAACCTCTACCTGTTAAAGCATTGAGATACAATGCCAAACTTGCAACTAAAGTTTTACCTTCACCTGTTTTCATTTCTGAAATTTTACCTTGGTGCAACACTATCGCACCAATTAACTGTACATCGTAATGTCGTTGTCCAATAGTTCGCTTGCCTGCTTCGCGAGCAGCTGCAAATGCTTCTGGTAAAATACCATTTAATATTTCTATATCTTGGGCTTTTTTAGCATCTTCGTCTAAATTTTTATAATCATCAGAAGAAAACTTTTTATTTATTTGCTCTTTAAACTCAACTGTTTTTGCTTTAAGCTCTGCATCGGTTAATTTTTCCATCTGGGATTCGTAAGCATTTATTTTTTCAACAATTGGCTTGATTTTAGCAATTTCTTTATCGTTTGGATCACCAAAAATTTTAGATAGTAAACTCATATTAGGATAAATTTAATTTTTATTATTCAAAATAAATATTAACACTTATATTAACCTAATACAACAATAAAGTCCGAATCGGACTTTATTGTGAAAATATTTAAAAATATATATTATTTACGAGGATCTAGCATCTTATCTCTATATCGACGCAATATTTCTTCAAAACGTGCGTCAAGCAGGTCAATTGTTTGTGTAAAATGTCTAGAAACTTCTTCCAAATACTCTGGTTGTTTCAATCCCGGCATAGTACAAGTTAGAGTAATTTTTTTATCGAGATTAGCTTTGGTATTATGTGTATGTTCAAATTTGAATTCCAGAACACTTGGCTCTTTAATCATATCCTCATATTTGGAAAATTTCTTCTCAAGATAATCTTTATTCTCTGGGAAAACTTCAAATCCTTTTATACCTTTAATTATAATTTGCATAAAGCTCCCTTCTTAAATTATTAATATTTTTAATAATTAATTAGATAAATTTTCCAATTTTTTTGAAGCATTGAATAGTAAAATAATTTTTAAAATATAAAATGCGAAACTAAACATACAAACAATTTGCGATAGAGCAAGAAACAACACTCCACCAGTTGATAAACTAATAATTTGACTTGTACCAATAGATTCTATTGCACCAGGTTGTAATAATTTTGCCAATATGATGGCAGTAGCAATCCAGCAAAGAATATTAAAGCCAGCAATAATAATCCCAATAATACCTGTTGGTTTAGCAATATCCAGACCATTTTTATGACTTTTATATATACCAATTGCAAAAAGCAAAGACGGTAAAAGAAATAATAACAACACTATAGCAAAAGCAGTAGTATAAGAAAAACTATTCGATCCATAATAGATATATTGTTCTACTTTCTGATCTTGCGCTTGGCTTTCTGACAGAACTTGTTTATAGTTTTCAACTTTCGTTCTATCAAGACCTTGGGATACCAATTCATCAACAGATAGATCTTTTAGTGCATCTTCACCAATTGTTGTATCAAGAGCATAGTATGCATCATATAAATTGTTGTCTGCACTAATAGTTTTTTTGAAATCAGGATATACTGTTGTCTGAAAATAATTTAAAAAGCTACACATCAGCACAGTACCAATAATCACACTTACGATACAATACCATGATGAGAAAGTAAGTAATTTATTGTTTGTTTTATTGCCGAGGCTTACAAATCCATAATACATTAGCACAATAACAGGAATAATTAATAAGCACATCAATGCCACATAAAAAGAACCAAATGCAAAAAATAATATTGAAGAAATTATTGAAACGATAATAGTAATAGGAATAAGGGCGATTGTTGAATAAGCTGCGACTTTGATTGGTTGCTTCATAAAAATATTAAAAATTAATTATTATTATTTTTCTTTATTTCATAAAAGTACTTCAGGGATTTTTACTGCTCAGCCTGCCATACAAATATCATATCTGTTGTTTGAGGGGTTGCCAAGTGAATAATGAATTTA
>CAZFAN010000114.1:0-2762 GCA_964516525.1 uncultured Candidatus Saccharibacteria bacterium
AAATATTTTTATCTTATGGTTCTCATCATAGGCAAAATCAATAGCTCCAAAACTTGTATTTAGCATATTAACAGCTTTAATTAAAATCAAAGCATCATCTGGTTTTATATCAACTTTCTTTCTTATTCGTTGTGTTTGATCAGCATTTGACCTAAAATCATTTTTATTAACTGACTCATTTTTATACGTAACTAGAATCTTATCACCTAGTACAATTGATCTATAGGAAATACCTGGAGAATCAACATATTCCCTTAGGATATAATTCTGATTTGTCCTTACTAATTCATTAACTATCTTTTTCAAATCATCAAAATTATCTGCTTTTAAAACACCTTCGCCTTTACTTTTATTAATAATTTTAATAACTATAGGAAAACCATTTAATTCATTAGTATTTTTTTTCAAATATTCTTCACTATTGGAATTTATAAAAATAGTTTTCGCAATGGGAACATCTTTACTTTGATGCATAATATTAGCATCAAATGTCCATATTGGAATAAATGGAAAGTCATTTTTATACAAAGTCTTCGGATGATATTTTGTTAGTAAAATTTTTTCAATATTTTGAGCATTTATACCATTTGTTACCCTGTAAAACAAATCATTATTGTCAATTTTTAAACTATCAAAATTTTCCAATGTTACATCCACAATATCAATATCTAATTTTTTACAAGCTTCATAAAAAGCTTTTTTTCTATTCTCATCGTCTTTAGTATAAGCAATTAAAAATAACTTTATATTATTCATAGATTTTATTTATCCTTATAATATATAGGCAAAGAACCTCCACCTTGTTTAATATTTATTATATCGTTTTTTGCAAATCTACCTGATATTCCTATCATCTTTTTACTGCAATACCAAGGATTAACATTTATATTAACTTCAATATTTGAGGATATTTTATTCTTTTGCAAATCCAAAATATCAATTTTATTAACCATCGGCTTAATATATTCTTGTGCGATATAATCTTTTTTATTTAAAGCTATTTTTACTACATCTTTCCATTTATTTTCATGTTCATTCTTGCCAATTACAATGCCTTGTCCACCATGACCAAAATTAGGTTTAAGAACAAAATTGTTCTTATTATTGATAATATAATTTTGATTATCTTCATTTATAAAATATGTTTTTGGTATAAACTTATTTATAATACTTTTTTCCTTCGCCGTTAGTAAATTTTGAAATAAATCAGTAAACCATAAAGCCATAATATTTTTTGATCCAGCTATTAATGTAGAAGTAGGGTTATATATAAAAATATTATTTTTCAAAGCAACATCTAAAATCTTTTGATAACTATCATAATCACGACTCACTATCCTTTCAGACAATTCCGCTCTAAACAAAACAGAAATAATCCTATCATCATAATATAAAAAACCGTCTTTTGCGGTTATCTCTTTCCATTGAGCAACTTCAGCAGGGATACCTTCATTTTGTAAGCATTTTTTTAAAAAATTTAATGTATACTTTTTTTCATCAGTATGCCAACTGCCATATCCTATTACAAAAACATCATTCTTCTTTTTATTATTCAAATAACTCTTTTTTGCCAATTTTATAAACGACAATAAAAAATTATTATTTTTTTGATAATTAGTAATATTTAAGAAATCATATATTGTTTCATGGACAGTATCCAGACGAATAATACTACCAGGATAATCTGTATTAAATTCTAAAAATTTTATATTATTACTACTGTCAATGTATCCATCAAATCTTGATAAAAATAAATTTTCTTTCGAGTAACAATTTTTAGCAAGATTTATGTATTCCTCACTAAAACCAAAAAAATTTCTAACATCAATATTTTTTTGAAATAAAAAAATTGTTTTTTCTAAAATTGCGCCTACAGATTCTGTCGCATTTTTTATTTCTAAGGTCTGGTCATAAGAGATAAAGAAAGGGGATAAAGAGATAAACTGATATATTTTCTTAACATGATCATCATTTTTAAATAAAATATTCATTTTATTATTGTAATAATTGGATATCATTTAGTCTTTACTCTATCTTTGGCATACTGCAATATAATCTCTGCAAGCTTCGGATCTTTTTTCATCGCAGGTGATTTATTTATTTCTAAAAAATAATATTCATCTTTATAAAGTAAAAAATCAACTGCAGCAATTTCCAAACCAACTAATTGCGCAATATCAACAGCAGTATTTGCTAAATCTTTTGATACCTTAAAATGTTTTTTACTTCCACCAAGATTAACATTTGCTCGAAAATCACCTTGTTTGGCCCGACGAATAATACCACCATGGGCCTTTCCACCAATTACATATACTCGATAATCTGTACCACCATACTTTTCATCAGGTAAAAACTCTTGTATCATAATCGGAATACGGTGAGATAAAAAAGATGTTATCACAGATCTTGCACTTCGTTCAGATTCAACAATTGCAACACCTTCACCGCCATATCCAAATTGTTGCTTGATAACAAGAGGATATTCAAATTCTTGCAATACTTGATCCACTGCTTCTTTATTGGAAATTAATACTGATCTAGGAATTTTATATCCTTTAGAGGCAACGTATTCACCCTGCCAAAATTTATCATTGGCGATCAGCATGCCTTTTGTATAGTTTATAACTTTAATATCAGTATGATTACGAATATAATCCATGGCATTTATTGATAATAAAAATTCATTTTGATTAATTTCTCCAGAAATTCTCGGCATCAAAATATCAATCGTATGCTTTTTACCTTTATAATAAATAGTCTTA
>CAZFAN010000115.1:0-2720 GCA_964516525.1 uncultured Candidatus Saccharibacteria bacterium
CAATACCGGGTGGTGCTGGGCACGGCCTGAACGGCAAGTCATTTGTTGACATGGAAATCTGAGCGGGATTACTATGCCCTGCGAAGGAAGTGCTGGGCTTTCTGGCGCTATTTAGATGAGGATAGCCTGATATGAGCGCCGATTTCAACCGTATGGTGTGGCCAGCGCTGTAACAATGAAATGATCATCTCTAGAAGGTTAAATCTGAGACATAACGCGTTTGCAACCGCACAACTTAAGGTTGTTTTAATTTCATACCATAGGTTGAAAGTTCTTTTATAAATCTGAACGCATGAGCCTGCATTTTCAAAGATGATACTTCTAAGCATGTAGCTAATTTATATATTATAAAGTGCTATAGCCAAGATTGATTATCTACCGATTAATGGATTTGGTAGTGCGTGCGTCGAGAGTACTGATTCAATTATGATACGGATTTTCCATTTTACCAGGCGACGCGAGTGCTTGACATACGCAATAGATAAATTAACGATTGAGATGGCGAGTAGTACGGTTTATGAGATAACTACTGCCGTAACGGCTTAAGATTTAACAGCAAGGGGGAATGCATGAAACCAAAGCAAACTTGTTTTATATCGTACTCCAGAAAAGATAATGATCTTAACACTATAAAAATGTTAATAAAATATCTTGAAGAGGCATCTGAAAACAGAATAGATTTTTTGTTTGATGAAAACCTAGAAATTGGTAAAAACTTTATTAGTTTTATGGATCTCATAAATAATGTAGATGCTGTAATTGTATTGATGACGCCTGAGTATAAGCGCAAGGCTGAAGATCGTTCAGAAACGGGCGTTGCTTATGAGTTTCCTTTGATTTTGGAAAGATTGGAAGACTCTATCAAGCTGGACAAATCAAGAGGCGATTCATTTTGTTTTATTCCACTAATCTTTTCCAGGGAATTTAATAACTGCTGTCCCAAGCAAATCAAATATCACAAAAGTTTAGATTTTAGTGATTTTATTGTTCTTAAACATGGGTTAAGTTCGGCAACCGAGCCAAAATACAAAAAATATTTTAAGGAAATAACTAGCCAAATACTTGCCATTGAATCACTAAATAAAACGACAGTACAGAAGGAGTTCTACAGGCTATTAGAGGTACTTTTTTACCAAACAAAGCATGACAATATAACAATTACAGATGTCGGTAATAATATTGATCTATACGTGAAAACCAACTCTTTTCGAGCCCTTCGAAATCAAGCGACATATTTTTTTCTGGGCAGGAAAGGAAGCGGAAAAACTACACTAGGCTATCTTTTATATCTTTTTGATGGCGTTTACTACAAGGCTCACACGAATATAATTGTTGACTCATTAAATCTGGAATATTCTGTCGGCTTAATTTTAAGTAGAAGCTCTCTTTACAAAGATCTCAACGCAGTTATTCATTTTTCATTTTTCTTCCGAATTACCTGGGAGATTCTTATTTATATTAAGTGTTTTCAAGTGATTGTTGAGGAATACAAAAATAATAAATTGAAAGAAAACCAGAGCAGATATGTCCCAATAATTAAAGAATTTTTAAGCATATTTCAAAATGTTGAAGATGACAAGGTATTTGAATACGCGCACGGGAATGACCATCAAGATTTAAACTCATTGTTCCAATGGTGTTTGTCTGAAGTTTCTCTTCATATTGAAAAAAGCATTCTCAAAGCACGTACTGAGGAATCAAATTTTCATTACGATATTACCGCATTGCTAACCAGAAATCAGTTTTTAACTGCAATTCTGCCCCCTAATGTTCTTCGCAGCTTTTATTCCATAGTACAACGGTGCGAGAGGAAGTTTTTTATATCATTTGATGGGTTCGACAATTTATTTGAAAAATTTCGGAATAATACATACGCGTATAAAGATAATAATAGAATTATTAGAATGAATATCGAAAAGCTTTTCCTTGCCGGATTCCTCGAGTTAATTGAGGATGTTAAGGGGAACCAAAGGGGAGACATATTTTATAATCATATTTCTGTATGTGTGACCGTCCCAAAGGACCGGTTTTTGGAAATAAAGCATGATAAGCGCGACTCGTATACATACATAAATCGATTTCACGAAATTAAATGGAGCGGTATTGAACTTGCCATTATGTTACGAAAAAGGCTTGAGCTCTTATACCAATATAGGTCTAATAAAATTAATACTAAAACGAACCAACCCTATTCGCCTGTAGAGAGATTGAATAATGTTATAGAACAAACGGTAGACAACTTGCCGAGAGAAACAAGCATACGAATCGGAACTAAATCATTTTTAAAAGACACCTTCATAAATATTTTAAGGCATTCTTTTTGGCGACCTCGCGAAATTATTATCTATTACGCAAAACTAATTGCTGTTCTTGATGATATTAAAAGCAGAAATATTCAATCGGACAATTTCACTATTAGCAAAATTGTGTCTGAAACAACTTTTGACATTATTGAAACAGAGTTCATATCTGAATTTAAAAATTACTGCGAAAACCTTGTTGATATTATAAACCTGTTTGGAGACAACAAGCAGATACTAGACCATCAAGAAGTTGAGGAAATTATTGGCAGCTATGATTTTAAGTTTGCAAGTTTTAACGATCCAGAGCGAGATATAAAACGAAAAATTGAATTTCTATACGATATTGGTTTTTTAGGCGTCGAAATATCGGATGTTATTAGAGATCGATACAAGCTACTCATTAAAGATATCTTTTGT
>CAZFAN010000116.1:0-2699 GCA_964516525.1 uncultured Candidatus Saccharibacteria bacterium
CGTCAGGACAATCACCCCCAGCGAGGAATCGATTTCCTTCGCCTTCTGCAGCAGATAAAAGCATAGCTGAACTTCCAGCTGATCTTACCATACCGTGTTTTGATTCAGGTCTAGTCTGTATGTCATATATTTGTGTTCCGGATGGAATATTTTTCAATTTCATGCGGTTACCAGTTTTAACTGGAGTTTTTTCAGAAGCTATAATACTTGTGCCAACTTTTAAATTAGCTGGTGCTAATATATAGGCTTTTTTCTTATTGTCAAATTGAACCAATGCAATTCGGCCGGTTCTATTTGGGTCATATTCGATTGCTAAAATTTGTGCAGTTTGATTGATAAATTGATCTAATGTTGACATCAATCGATATTGTCTTTTATGACCACCACCGCGGTGATGAACGCTGATTTTACCAGTTTTATCTCTACCGCTATGTTTTTTTAGTGGTACCAAAAGAGATTTTTCTGGAGTTTTTTTTGTAATTTCAGAAACATCTTGACGAGTCATAAAACGTCGAGATGGTGTATATGGTTTGTAACTAAGATTTGTGGTTTTGTTCATATTATTCTTTAATAGCGAATTCTTTAATTGACTCTTTTGGTGACAAAGTAATAATTGCTTTTTTAAGATTATTTTTTTTGCCATGAAATCTTTGACGAAACATTACTTCTTTACCTTTAATATTAACAATTGTTACGTCAGTTGGATTGACATTGTAAAGACGTTTTATTTCTTGGGCAATTTGAATTTTATTAGCATGTTTATCTACAATAAAAGTGTATTTTCTTTCAGTAACAGCAGCCATGCTTTTTTCAGTAATATGTGGAGTAATAATAATGTGTTTCATCATAATTATTTACCTGTTTCTTCTTTTTTAACTTCAGTTTTACTGTCAGATAATATATCGCTCAATATTGTTTCTGCTGATTCCTCCAATAATATTGTATCGTAAGTGAATAAATCAATACAATTTAAATCTTTGCAGAATTTAATATCAATATAAGGAACATTACGAAATGCTAAATATGTATTTTTGTCGTGTTGTGCTGTTAATATAAGTAAAGTACCTTCTTTAACTGGCAATTTGGCAATTTTTGTTAAGGCATCTTTAGTCTTAATATTTTTAATATCTAATTTCTCGATAGATATTAATTCTTTTTGATTATTTTTTTCATTTAAACAAATTGCTAAGGCTTTACGTTTAGCTGATTTGTTAATTTGTTTTTTAAAATTTTGTTCCTTGCGTGGACCAAAAGCAATACCACCACCAATATGCACTGGGGTTCTCATTGATCCAACACGGGCATTACCAGTACCTTTTTGTTTGTAAGGTTTCTTATTTGTACCAGAAACCTCAGCTCTTGTTTTGGTATTTGATAAAACCTGTCTTGAATTTGATCTCAATGCATCTACTACTTGTTTAATCAAATCATGATTAAATTTTAAATCAGCAAATTTGGTATTAATTTGTGTATAACCGTTTTGCTCTCCAGCATAATTGTATTTTGCAATTTTAATCTTAGTCATGATTTTTTTGTTTAATTTGAATAAGGGATTTATTTGGACCAGGGATAGCACCTTTTAGGATTAAAAGATTGTTTGCTGTATCTATGTCAACAATTTTTAAATTTTTAACAGTAATTGTTTCGGAACCCATATGACCAGCCATACGTTTACCTTTAATTGTATGTTGTGGAAAACGACAGCCAATAGATCCTGGGATACGTTGTTTTTCATGTCCGTGACTTGCAGGCATACCAGAGAAGCCATGTCTTTTCATACCTCCAGCAAATCCTTTACCCTTGGAAGTTCCAGTAACTTCTACTAAGTCACCAATTTTGAAACTTTCAACAGTAATTGAATCGCCAATTTTATAAATATCTAAGTCTTTTTCACTAATTCTAAACTCTTTTGAAATTTTTATAGAATCAATTTTTGCTTTTTTAAGATGACCAGCTAATGGCATAGAAATATGTTTTGCTTTTCCAAAACCAATTTCAATAGCATTATATTTGTTTTTTTCGTTATTTTTAAGACTAATTATTGGACATGGACCAGCTTGAATAACACTAACAGACACAGCTTTATTGTCTTTGTCAAAAATTCTTGTCATCCCAATTTTTTGTCCTAAAATCATTTTCATAAGAAGTAATATAAATAACCTCGAACTTGCTCCGAAATATCGGGGTAGTTTTCCAGGTTTAAACTACAATGTTTATAATATGTAATTTAAATCTTTTTTATTATAGCAAATTGTTTGATAAAATGTCAACACTTTTGAGGTATTATCGTCATTTTATCTTTTTTCGTAGAATATCCCCAGCTTCAATTTTTTGATCAATTTTAATATAAGCATGCTCTTTAAGTCCAGGATTGTAGCAATTTACAGATTTAAAACTGTGGGTAAAAATCTTGGTTATCTTAATTTTGGAAATTGAATTTGGTGTAATTATCTCAATTGTGTCACCGACTGTAATTTTTCCTTTTACCTGTATTTCAGCAAGTTTTTTTATTTGGTTATAAGTTTTAACGATACCGACAAAATCATACGTTCCTTCTGTTCGATTAGCGTCTAATTGTTGATCAAATTTTTGAGGTTTACCAAAATAAAAACCTGTAAAAAACCCTCTGTTAGAGACTGTTTTTACTTCCTTTAGCAGGTTTTTATTAAATAATTGATCTTTATAAATATCGTTTATAG
>CAZFAN010000117.1:0-2583 GCA_964516525.1 uncultured Candidatus Saccharibacteria bacterium
CAAAAACAGGCAGTACAATTACTGGCACATCAATATTGATAATTTTTGAATTTACAATTTCTATTTTCATTTAAGCTTTAGTATTAATTACTTTATCAATCAATCCATATTTTTTTGCTTCTAGCGGGCGCATATAAAAATCTCTATCTGTATCTTGATCGATTTTAGCCAATGTTTGACCAGTATTCTTTGCCAAAATTTTATTTACTTGCTCTTTTGTACGCAAAATTTCTTCAGCTTGAATTTTCACATCTGTTGCCTGGCCTTCAAAACCTGCTAAAACTTGATGAATTAAAATCTTAGAATTTGGCAATGCCGCTCGTTTTCCCTTTGCGCCACCTGCCAACAAAAATGCGCCCATACTGGCAGCCATACCTACACAAGTCGTGGTTACATCTGATTTCACAAATTGCATTGTATCATACATCGCCATCCCTGCAGTCACTGATCCCCCAGGAGAATTAATATATAGATGAATATCACTTTTATCATCTTGCGAATCTAAAAACAATAATTGTGCAATTACAATATTTGCTAAATTATCATCAATCGCTCCACCAATCATAATAATTCTATCTTTTAACAAACGAGAATAAATATCATAAGCTCGTTCGCCATCTTGACTTTTTTCAATCACAGTTGGTACTAAAATTTGATTGTACATATTTTTCATAATATTTTTATTATAGTCTTTTATCCTTATAAATCAAGTAAAAAGCAGCCTATCGGCTGCTTTGGTTTTATAATAATATCTTTTTCATTTTTTTAATTATTTCTTCAAAAATTTTCAAATTTTCATTTGCTTCGAAAAATTTTTTTACTTTTTGGAAATTATTTTCATCATCTCCGTAGTAACTACCTATTACAAGTCCTGAAAAATTAAATTTTATTCCTTCGATATTCGCTAATTGCTGCGAAATATCGTCGGAATAATATCCATATAGATCTCTTGCAAAAAAAACTTCAAATTTGCAAAATATCTTACTAACTACTTGATCATATTTTACTACTATTCCTATAGCACTAACAAAGTCTACCATATTAAAACGAATTTCACTCTGTGGATTGTCTTTCACGACTCCCCACAAAATACTGCGAACAAATTCTTGAAGAGTAATTTCTCTGTCAACAATTCCCTCCAGTAAATTTGCGATATCTTCAAAATTTTTATCCAATTTCTTCGACCTCCTTTAAAGTTTTATATTTTAAACAGCAAAGCTATTTAACCGCAATTGCAATTAATTCATCCAAAGTTTTTTTTATTGCATCTTGTTGTACATGTTGATTATGATGCATGTCAGTTGTTAATTTCTTTGGATCAAAATGTCCCATATCTTTAGAAATCTCTGTCAAAGTCAAACTTACTTTAACTCCACGTTCTGCAGCTGGTCTGATATCCTTGCGCAATTCATCTAAAGTTTTTTTAATGCTACTTAGATATCCATCAAATGCAGGACCAGTTTGCTGTCTAAGCATTTCTACTCTTCGGTCAATCTCTTGTTCAATTAATGATTCTGAAAGTTCAACTTCAATACGTTTTAAAACTTCATCCAATACTTTTTCTTCTAATATCTGGCGATCTCTTTGTTCCTTTTCCAGTGAAATATTTTTTTCAATTGCCTTGCGTAGTTCATCAATAGTTTTATGACCAAATTTTTGTGCAAATTCTACGTCTAATTTAGGCATTTCAACATGCCATACATCATCAACTGTAACAAAAAAGTGTACCTTATCTGTTTTTTTAGACTGAGGATTTTTAATATCAACAATAAAATCTTTTTTATCGCCTTTTTTCATACCGATAAGCTGTTTTTCAAATTCTGGCACCAATACACCTTCACCCAAAATAAATGGATAATTTTTTGAAGTATATTGATCTTTCATAACATTATCAACTTTACCTTCAAAACTAATTTCCATACGATCATCATTTTTTGCCGCATCACCAGTTACATTGAATTTTGCACTTTGCAATTGCAAACGCTTAATTACTTTTTCAACTTCTTCTTTTTTTGCTTCTATTTTTTCTGATTTATGAGCTACTTTAATCTTTTTATAATCACCCAATTTTATCTCAGGCAATAGGTCAACCTCTGCATCAAAACGAAATGGTTTATCTTCAGCAAATTCTAAAATATTTACTTTAGGACTAGATACAGGTACAAGCTTTTCCTGTCTTACAGCATTTGCATATACTTCAGGCAAAACAATATTAAGCACTTCGTTGTTGTATCTTACTCTACCTAAAGATTCAATTGTCATCAAACGAGGAGCTTTTCCAGGTCTAAAGCCTTTTATATTTACGGATGGGGCCATTTTTTCATATACTTCATCAAAATATTTTTTCAAATTTTTCGCATCTTCTGTAACTTCAATTTTTACTTTAAGTATTTTTTTATAAAGAAAGTTATTAATATCAAGCCAGGTTGTAGCAATAAAATTAAGTATAATTGTAAAGAATTTTCTGGAAAAATCAAAAGGGATAACAAGCTTTAACAAGGCAGCAGTAAGAAGAAATGGATATCCAATAAGTGTATTTAGCAGCACATATAACACTGAAAAAGTTCCTTTCATGTTTATTAA
>CAZFAN010000118.1:0-2577 GCA_964516525.1 uncultured Candidatus Saccharibacteria bacterium
GTTTTTGACTTGTCATTGTAAATCTCCGTTTACTATATATTTAATTTCCTATTACTTTATATTTAATTTATTAACCTTATAGGAAACTATTCTTTATAGTTAAGATATATAGTTAACAATTAAGTAATATTTAATATATATAGTTAACTATTAGCTGTTCATTATATTTTCAATATCATTAACTGTGATGTTTTCTGATAATTTATTATCCATTTCGGTTAAAATCATTTCTTCTATTTTTTGCCAGATTTCTTTATCTTCAATAAAAAATATCGGATGCCATTTTTTAGAACCAATATTAAATATTGCAGGTGGCGTTACCCAATAGCCACTTTCGCTTTTATCACTAACTTGTACCCTAAATCCTTTAATAGTAATAATTCCAAACTTGAGTGTCACTATCGCTTTTAGCCTTTCATCTTCTCTAAGTTTGATTTGAATTTCAGTTGGTAGGTAATTATTCATTTTAATCCTTATCTTTATAAAATTATTTCTAATCAGGTTGCGTAATTATTTATCTGAAAAATTTTGATTGTTTTTAGCCCACGGTCGGAAGTTGTATAAACTACAATCTTCAAGCTCACAATCTATCTTTTTCTGTCCGCCCATACAGTCGTAGCATTTAAGTTGTATAGCTTTTTGAATTTCACGAATATTTTTAATTATTTGATTTTTGTTTGTTTTTCTAAGGTTCTTTTTAATTTTCATTTTTTACCTTTCTGCATATAAGCGCGATTTAATTATTTTTAGTTGCTGGAAATAAGATTGCGGTTCAATTTTTAATTCTCGTTTCCAATATTGCTCCAAGAATTCATCTAACGATTTATCTTTTTGGAAATAAAAAATAACTCTTTGCACATTATTTTTATCTATTCCTTCGATTGGATAGAAAAGTGATAATGCAGTCGTCAGAGCTAAATCGGATGTTTCGTAAAAATGTTTTTTATTCATATTTATCCTTTTTTAATTATTTTTGCTTATTTTCTGCATTATAAAACTAGAATATATATATCAAAGATAGGGTATGAGCTTTACCCACTTTTTCCCGCTTAGCGCTTAAAAATTAACCTTAAAACAAAAAAAATCACCCAATCGGTGATAATCAATACAAGCAAAATCAATTATTTATCAACTTCTATTTTTCAGTTAATATAAGAAGCGCTCTTTCTCCTTTTTGACTTATTTTAATAGGAATTCTTTTTTTATGTATTTCTGTGTTTAAATGTTTTAGAGCTTTTTTTAACTCTTCTTCACTAAGTTTAATTTCTTCAGAAAGATTTGATATACGATAAGGGTTACCACTTTTTTTAGAAATAACTTCTCCTTGATTATTTCTAATTTGTTTTCGACACCAAAGAAAATCTAAAATATTAACATATTCCAGTTTACTTGGAGCATATTCGGCAATGTTACCGTATATTATACGACCTTTTCTATATTGGATTTTAGCTTCTTTAATATTGACGATAGGTTTATTATCGCATTGAACCTTGTATTTTTTATAGAATTTATCAAATTGTGGTTGAATTACATCAAGAAAATATATATCTGGCTTATATTGATAAACTATTGCAAGAGAACTTCTCAAAGGATTACTATATCGACTGCTATTAATTTTGATAATTTTTTCGTGTTCAAACATCTCAATAATTTTTATTTGAGTGTCAAAATCTGGTGTTTTTGATGTTGTTTCAATATCAAATTTAGTATAATATTTTTCTGGTGTTAAAATATTATTCTTTTTTATTTTTTGCAAAATATACCAAATTTCTTGTTTTGTTTTTTCTTCAATATTCATATACATACTCATTTTTTTAAAAATAACAAACCAATGGCATTTCGTCAAAATGATAAATGATTATAATCCTTTATTTTTATAACGATTTATGGTAAATTATAATTAGACCAAAAGGGTCTAAATTAAAAAACTAACCTAACCTTTATCAATAGATAAAGTATGGTATTAAAACCTCTATGAAAATAAAAACGGTCTTCCGACCGCACTTTTTCATAGAGGTTCATATCCGAAAGGATATGAGGCAGTTCCGAAAGGTTCTGTCGTGGTTCGGGAGACCCTTTTTGTATTTAAATAATAATCAAAAATGAAAGGAAAATTATGGGTACATTTTTAGCATTTATTGGATTTCTAGCAATTTTAGTTGCAATTGTTATGTTAATTGTCAGTTTAGTAAAAAAGAATGGAAAGGTTAAACAATGGTTGATTATCGGTGCAGTATCTTTTGTTGTTTTTGTAATAGGTGCGATTTTGTCTCCTAAATTAGAGAAATCAAATGAAACAAAAACAGCAAATTCACCAACAGCCACAGAAATATCATCTTCGCCAACCGCAACCGAAAAACAAGAGGAACATGTTAGTTACAAAGAGGTTAAAAGTTATAAAAAAGGCAGTGATACTTGGAAAGTTATTGTTTTTACCGAAAAACCTACAAATGATGAACTAATTAAAGTTGCAAAAGAACTTCACTCAAAAGACAAAACAAGTTATTTCCATTTATTTGATAGCGAGGAAAAAGTTCAAGAATATATTGATTGGGACGTCAACTACGGAAAAGTGAA
>CAZFAN010000119.1:0-2551 GCA_964516525.1 uncultured Candidatus Saccharibacteria bacterium
AATCCCACTCTTTCCGCTCCAGTACCAAAAGGGGTTGTAACTACGGTTACAGCCCTTTTTTTTGCCCAAAATGACTCATTTTGATACAAAAATACGCTAAAAACCTCCAAAAATCAAAAATAAACTTTGTCCGTTTTGGAGACTTTTTGGAGACTATGGGGAATAATAAATTAAAATGGAGACTTTTTGGAGACTAAAAATTAGGGTAAAAAAAGTCCCCATTTCTGGAGACTTTGATTTTTTAAGGATTTTTGGGGGCGGTTTCGGGTGGCTTTTTTTCTAATTGGATTAAATCGTCCAAAATAGAAACTTCAGCGAAAAGGTCGTCAGGTTTATGATGGGCATATATTTCGGTTTGAATAATTGATGAATGTCCTAATAATTCCTTGATATCCTGAATTTGGACTTTGTTCCTAATCAACAAAGTTGCAAATGTATGTCTAAATTTGTGCAAAGTTGCGTTAGAAGTGATGCCAGCCTTTTTAGCAATATGTTTACATTTTTTTAGTAGGTGACGTTCGCGTAGCTGATTCCCTTTTGGACTTTTAAAAACATATTCATTTAAATCTTCATATTTTATACTTGTCAATAGATCAAGGATTGTTTGTTTAAATGGAATAGTTCTTTCAGAGTTTGCAGTTTTTGTTTGAAATTCGTCTGAAGATTTAATATGAATTCTACAATTTATTAAATCTACATCCTTCCATTTTAAATTAGCCATTTCTGCAAAACGCAAACCAGTTAATAATAATCCTAAAAATGCATTATAATAACAGATGTCCATTTTTTGAGCGAAAAAATTAGTAATCTCTTCGGAACTATAACTTTCAGGCTTTTTTCTCTCACATCTAACATTTTTTATATGCAAAGTGGGGTCACGTTCAATAAATCCTTTAACCATCTGCTCTTTAAAGAATGCTTTTAGAACAGCTAAATACATGTTTATGGTTTTTGGTTTGGCTTTTAAAACTCGCTTTGTACTCCCTGTGGGATCGATTCTCTCTTTCATCAATTCTTCTTTAAATATAGTTGCTAATTCAGGAGTAAAATCATTTAGATATTTTACTTCATTCAATTCAGCAAATAATCGTATTTGATTGATGATATAAGCGTATCGTTTTATGGATTTTGGTCTCAAATCATGTTTGGTTTTTTCAAAATGGTCTAATTCATTGTAAAAATTTTGTTTTGGTTTAATTATTTTGTTGTTGGATAATTTTTTATCGTATTTTTCACGGTTAATTATCGCTTCAAACTCTTTTGCATCTGCCAAATTTTTAAATGAACGAGAAATGCGAGATCCATTATGATCTCGCATATCCACAACATACTTACCTTGGGATTCTTTTTTTATTGACATTATTTTACTCCTGAACAGATAATCTTTGTCAGCTCACTTAGATGTATAATTGGCTTACCTCCAATTTTAATTGCATTTATTTGACCTGACTTTACTCTCGTACGAATAAATTCTACACTTACTTTTAATTCTTTAGATGCTTCTTGATATGTAAAATATGTATTTTCTGGATACTTTTCTCTTAAAATAGACAAAGTAGATCTATACATATCTTCAGTATAGTCGAATTTCGTGAACTCAGTTGTTTTTTCATATCTCGGTTGGTAGTTATGTTTGGATTTTTTTTCAAAATTCTTATACATATCGATTATAGCTGGCATATTTTCCTCTATTTTTATTAAATAATTCATATTTCTTATACCAAAATTGGAATTAATTAAGGTGGAAGTTATCCTTCCACCTATTTTTAATCTGTTATTGAATAGTTGCAAGTGTGTTATAAACATCATTAACTATTATGGTTTGTAAATTGGAATTAGTGTTAATTACCTTTTGTAATCTTGAATCTTGGATGATGTCTTTAACCCTTTTAAGAGTTAAACTTCTGAATTCTAGTCTACTCTTAAGTGTTTCAATTAATTCTTTTTTCCAATTTTCATTTGATTTAATTTTCATTGTAATAAAATTGCATATTACTTCTTTATTCTTCATTGCTTTTTTGGATAAATCATTAGAGATATCTTTTTTCTTTGTATTTAACTCTACTTTAGCAGTCATATTATTATAAATTGAATTCATTTTTTCTTCAATCTTGGCTCTTTTAGGTTGAATTTTGCTTAATTCCTTCTCAATTGCTAAAATTCTAACTCTATTTTTAATAATCGCACCTTGGTTAATTATTGAAGTTGTGCCTTCTTCTTGTATTTTTTCAATCATCTTAGATAATTCATTCAATTCATCAACTAAAGCAGTTTCTTTTGTTAATAAATTCTCTAGTTCGGTGAAATCTTTATCATTAATTTTTACTGAGCCACTTATTTTGTCTTCAGAATTCTTAATCTTGTTAAAGCTTTTCAAAAATATTTCATATTTTTCCTTTGTTTCATCAAAAGAAGTTAAAGTATCTTGTTCGATTTGGTTTTTTGCAGTTTGCATAGTGTCTCCATTAGTAATTATTTGAGTTTTATTATTTTTGGGGGTTTTAACTTGGTCTTCTACTAAATTAGTGTTATCTCCTATGTTGTTATTAGT
>CAZFAN010000120.1:0-2492 GCA_964516525.1 uncultured Candidatus Saccharibacteria bacterium
CGTAGGGGAATCTGCGGCTGGATCACCTCCTTTCTAAAGGATTAGTCTCATAGATTTTATAAATTTGTGAGACAAGGTCGTTCATTTTACTGTCTTAGTAAATTTTACTAAACGTGAAGTTAGGATTCTTACAACCGCAAAGCAACTAATACAAATAATCTATTGAAAAGTAGATTTTTTTGTATGCAAAATTGGACTTTATCAAGAAATTTTTATATATTTAAATAAATAGTATCTAAGGAGGATGATCGAAAATAAATGATCGGAAATTTTCTTGATTGGCAATTTATTGAGTCTTCAAAAAAGCTTTTATATATCATAAAAAAAGCTAATATTTTTATTTATCATTATTTTTCAATTGGTTTTTTATTTAAAACTTTATTCGCACCCTGGAAGAGAGATGTGCAATATCTAGCCAACCCGAGCTTGGCAGATCAGGTGAGAATACTAATTGATAATTTGATAAGTAAATTTATCGGGTTTCTTGTTAGATTTGCGACAATTTGTACAGGATTATTTTTGCAGTTGGTAACTTTTTTGATTGGAATTTGTATATTTATTTTATGGATTTTTCTACCAATATTGATTATATATTTTATCTATAAAGGTTTGTTTTAAATATGGAAAAGTTTTATCAAACAACAGCATACAAAGCATATAAGGCAAAAAATATATTTCATTCAAAGCCAATAAGAATAATTAGTTTTTTGGTATATCTTATTTTAATTGGTTCTTTGATATGTTTAGGTGGAAAATATTTTGATTTTTTGCAAATAAATATACCAAAAGAGATAAATATTTTAATAGCAGGGTGTTTGTTATGGATGATGATAGATATTTTTGTTTTATTTGGTTATGGGCAGAAAAATAAAGATTTAAAGAATGCACAGGAAGATCAGATACCATCTTATTTTTCCGATGAAGTGACGGAACTATTTGATCAGGCTAATACACTCTGTAAAAAATATCAGATACAGGGTTTTAATTTTTCTAGCTTGGTATTTGCATTAGCGCATATACATATTGGGCGCTACTTTTTAGCTAGAACGAAAATATTTATTGATAAAGATTTAGAGAAGCAATCGATGCTAAAAATTGCTCAACAAAATATTAATGAAGCTCAAATAAAAGAAAAGAATAATAAATTTTTACTTGCATGCAAAGAAAGAGCTTGTAGCGTGGGACATGAAAAGATAACCTTTTCAGATGTAATTATATCTTTATATGAAACAAATGTATTTTTTTCACATTTATTGTCTGAATTGGTGATCGAACGAGAAGATTTGAATCTAATATTAAATTGGACAGAAAATATATTTCTTGATTTACAGCCTAAATATTTTTGGCAAAAAGATTATTACGCGGATGGAATTGGAGCAGATTGGGCATATGGTTATACTCCACTTTTAAATGTTTATTCTTCTGATATAACAGCACAAACAATAGAGCGTGCACAAATTTATGAATGTAAGGCACGATTAAATATTATTAATGAAATGGAGCAAATATTATCTAAATCTGGTAAAAATAATATTTTATTAATTGGTGATCCTGGAGTAGGGAAAGAAAATATTGTCGAGGCATTTGCGCAAAAAATCTATCAAGATGCTAACTATCGTGAACTTGAACATAAACGAATAATTAATCTTGATGTAGCGCGTATATTGGCAGGAGCTACAGGAGCAAATGAAATTCAGACACGTTTTATGGCTATATTTGCTGAAATTATTAAGGCAGGAAATATTGTTGTTTATATTGAAAATTTTGCTTCACTAATCAATGCAAATATGAACCAGGTTGGAGTCGTTGATATTAGTCAGCTTTTAATTCCATATTTAGAATCAGAAAGAATGCAGATTATAGTTGGTATATCTTACGATGATTTTAAAAATAAATTACAGGCAAATTCTAATGTGGAATCAATGTTTACCAAGATTGAAGTTAAGGAATTGGCAAAAGACGAAGTGCTGCCATCTATTGAACAATTAATTAATTATATTGAATCAAGACATCAAGTAATGTTTACATATCAATCGTTGAAACATCTGATTGAATTATGTGATCGTTATGTTCATGACAAGCCATTTCCGCAAAAAACAATTGATTTTATCACGGAATTGGCTATACAAGCAGAAAAGCAAAATGATAAAATAATTGACATTGATAATGTTGATAAAATTATAAGTGAACGTATTAAGATACCAACAGGGGAAATACAAGGTAAAGAGAAAGATAAATTATTAAATTTAGAGCAATTAATGCATGAAAGAGTAATTGGGCAGGAAGAAGCCATATCAGTAGTTGCGAATGCTTTAAGGCGCGCTAGAGCGGGATTAACAAGTAATAAACGTCCGATTGGTAGTTTTTTGTTTATTGGACCAACTGGTGTAGGAAAGACTGAAACAGCCAAAGCACTAGCAGCAATTTACTATGGTTCAGAGAAAAACATGATTAGATTTGATATGAGTGAGTTTCAAAGTGTAAATGCAATT
>CAZFAN010000121.1:0-2488 GCA_964516525.1 uncultured Candidatus Saccharibacteria bacterium
AACACCGCAATCTTGTGCATACTTTGCAATGTCAATATCGTTAGTAATAAGGATATATTCCATTTTACTTATAAATTGGAGTTAACCATTTTTTGAATTGTAGATTTGAACCAGTAACAATTTTTAAATATAACTTATGTAGAGATCTTGTTATTTTCCCACTCTTCCCATCTGATATTTCGAAGCCATCTATGTTATTTATTGGTGCAATTTCAATTGCTGAACCACACAGAAATGCTTCATCTGCAATATAAAGTTCAGTTCTGTCAATGTCTCTTTCAATAACTTCAATATTCAGTTCTTTAGATGCAATTTCAATTATTGTCTCTCGGGTTATACTTTCTAAAATTGAAGCAGTAATCGGAGGCGTGATCAGTTTTTTATCTTTCACAATAAATAAGCAAGAACCGGGTCCCTCAGATATTTTACCAGCATTATTTAAGAAAATAGTGGAATCATAATTGTTTTGTATGGCCTCTAATTGAGCAACTCGGCTATTAATATAGTTTGCTCCGACTTTAACCTTTGGAGACATTGAGTTTTCATTAATTCTTTGCCAAGAACTAATGCAACATTTAATACATTTAGGATTATCGGGGTCTAACCTCTTTTTTTCAATAGGAGCAATAAACATATTAACTGGACCTCTGGCAAACCAACTGCCAAATCCATCAACAAAAATTGTTTGTCTAATAGCAATATCTTCTTTAAAATTATTTGCTGTTACAGCACTTAAAAAATAATTTATTAAATCTTCATGTGAATATTTGTTCTCTAGTCTAAAAAGCTTTGAAGATTTTTCAAGCCGTCTTATATGATCTTCTAATCTAAATGCATAAAGCTGATTTTCTTTTGAGTTCCAATAACATCTTATTCCTTCAAATACATTAGCTCCAAATTGACTTGTTGGTGATAAGACATTAATTTTTGCCTCATTCACAGGCATTATTTTGCCATCGAACCAAATTAATCTTGTATCAGACATAATCAAAAAGTATAAGTTGTAAATAAATCTTCCATGGTTTCACATCGTTTTATTAATGAGATATTTTGATGCTCATCTAAATCAATTATTGCAAAATTAGGCATAATAAATGGTGGTTTGAAAACAATTGAATATGATCCGACATTGCTGAAAGACAAAAAATCCCCAGGAGAAATACTGCCAAAATAATTTGTAAAAAGATAATCACTTTCTATACAAGTGTATCCTGCAATATCATAATATTTTGGATTTTGCTCGTTATTTTGACTATAAATTTTCATGGGCATATTTATAGTTGAAGAGAATGAACCTAAGTTAAATTTACTACCAGAAGTCACCACAATATTCTTTTTGTTCTGTATATTCTTAATGTCGATGACTTTTACTATAAAGTACATTGTGTTTGCAACAATTGCACTTCCTGGTTCAATAATTAGGGTTGGTTTATCTTGGTTATTGATATCTCTAAAGGCTTCATTAAAAATTGTGCCTATCAATTCAGCATATTCCATATAAGAGGGTATACTAATGTTGAATTGTTTAGCAAGAAAATCATCCATTTTGCCAAAATATCCTCCACCAATATCTATGAATTTTGGGGGTGTGGAAAATAATTTTTTTGAAAGGCTAAGCATAGTCTCAATTCTGGTCCGGTACAAATCTAAATTTCTGTCTGGAAAATGACAATGAATACCTTCAAGAGAGATATTTTCTATACTATTTAAAGTTTCAAAAAAACTGTAAAAATCATTAGATGAAATATCAATACCAAACCTCGAAATATATTTACTATTGATTTGAAAATTACAGCGTATTCCCAATCGAAATTTTTTATCAGGATATTTATTTGAAATTAATTTCAAGTAATTTATCTCATATCCAGAATCAATATTTACCAAACTTCCGTTTAATAAGTATTTTTCTAAATTATTTAATGTTTTGTATGGGCCATTCACAATAATGTTTTCTGGCAGTACTCCAACTTTTATGGCAAGATCATACTCCATTTCGGACACGACCTCCGCAAGTCCACCATTCTTATTAATGATAGAACATAATTTGGGGATATAGTTGGTTTTGTATGAATAACCAATTTGTGTTTTACTATAGAAACTCTTAAATGCAGTCAATAATTCGTTATAGTTTTGATTAAATAGATTTGAGTCAAGAATATAGACTGAATCTCCATATTTGGCGCATATATTTCTAATTAAATTGTATTCTAGTTTCATTTGTTTTTAATTTTAATGCTCTTGTCAATTCTAGACATGTCTAAATGACTATTCTCCAATAATTCATGACTACCCTCTTTTTTTACAACTTTATAAATAGTGATAAGAATAACTTTGATATCTAAAATTATTCCCCATTTATAAAAATCTTTAATGTATTCATTATCAAAAATAATTTTCTGATTCCAATTAAGTTCATTTCTTCCATTAATTTGGGAATATCCTGTAATTCCAGGCTTTAGCAAAAAACGAAATTTCAAATCAGGTGTAA
>CAZFAN010000122.1:0-2483 GCA_964516525.1 uncultured Candidatus Saccharibacteria bacterium
TTTTTATTTTGAGTGTTCTTTTGAGATTGTTCTTTATTGGTTTTATAATGCCAATGTGCGGCAACTCCAAATTCTGCTAATTCGTGCATTTTATAAGTGCGAATTTGAATTTCAATAATATTGCCGTCTGGTCCAAACACTGTGGTGTGTAATGATTGATAACCATTAGGTTTAGGAAGAGCAATATAATCTTTGATTCTGCCAATAAGTGGTCGATGTTTTTTATGAATAAGACCAAGAACTTTGTAACATTCTTCATTGTTTTCAACAATAATTCTTAAAGCAACTAAATCATAAATTTTATCGATATCATAATTGTTTCTTTTTAGTTTTCTCCAAAAACTATAGATGTGTTTTTTGCGACCATGAATGTCACATTTGATATTTGTTTCCTTGAGTTCACGACATAAAATTTTTTTAACTTTTTCAATATAATCTTCACGAATAGGTGCGTATCGATTGTATAATCTTTTTGCCTCTTTGTATTCGGTTGGATAAATATACGGAAATGATAAATCTTCCAAAGTACCTTTGAGTTCTCCCATTCCTAGTCTGTAAGCAATTGGCGCGTAAATTTCCAAAGTTTCTCTGGCAATTTCAATTTGTTTTTCTCGAGGTAAATATTTGAGAGTTTGCATATTATGAAGTCTGTCGGCTAATTTCAAAAGGATGATTCTAACATCTTTAGTCATTGCTAAAAACATCTTTCTAAGATTATCGACATGTTGTTCAAAAATACGGCGTTCGTTACCTGTGACGATATCCATAAGTGTCCATTTATTTTTGATACGCACTTTATTTAACTTAGTAACGCCATCAACAAACATGGCAACTTCTTTGCCAAATTGTTTTTCAATGTCTTTTATATCGTATTGTGAGTTCTCTGGAACGTCATGTAATAAAGCGGCAATAATAGTTGAGGCATCTAAATGCTCTGTTGCTAAATAACAAGCTACAGTGACAGGATGATTAATGTATGGTTCTCCACTGCGACGTTTTTCATATTTATGCATTTCTTTTGCCAAAAAATATGCTTGTTTAATCGCATCATGTTCTTTAGTGGTTAAATAGTTGGTTTCTTTAAGCAATTTTTTTAGATTGTCCATAATGTGAAACCTTTTTATCTAACAATTAATTTGCCATCTTTTATGGATATATCTATTTTAGTAGTTTTTTTATTTGTAATCAATAATTGTGCAATTGGTTTAGTGATGTATTTATCAATAGTACGTCTAATTTCACGTGCTCCATATTCTGGGTTAAATCCTTTATTTGCAATAAATTCAATTGCTTTTGCAGAAATATCTAATTTAATATGCTGAGCGTTCAATCGTTTTTTTATTTTTGATAGCTCTAGATAAGTAATTCTTTTGATGGAGGCGAGAGTTAATGGTTTGAAAATAATAATATTATCAAGTCTATTGAGAAACTCTAATTTGAAAGTATGTTTTAATTCTTTTAGTAAATCATCTGAAGTGCGTTTAAAATCTTCTTTTTGATTGTGCTGACTAAATCCGATAGCTGCTTTATTGAGTTTGGTGATACCCAGATTCGAAGTCATGATGATAATGGTATTGCGGAAATTTACGCGTCTTCCTTTGGCATCTGTTAGATATCCATCTTCCATAATTTGCAATAATAAATTGAATATTTCAGGATGAGCTTTTTCTATTTCATCGAATAAGATTACACTATGAGGATTGTTTCGGACTGTTTCTGTGAGTCTACCAGCTTCGTCAAAACCGACATATCCAGGAGGTGCGCCAACTAAGCGAGAAACATTGTGGCGTTCCATAAATTCACTCATGTCAATTTTTATCAATTTTTTTTCGTTGCCAAATAAAATTGTGCTTAATGTTTTTGCTAATTCTGTTTTACCTACTCCAGTTGGACCCAAAAACATAAATACACCGAGCGGTCTTTTTGGATCAGAAAGATGAGATTTGGCTTTTTTAATCGCGCTTGAAATTTCTGCGATTGCTTCATTTTGTCCAATAATGTTTTTGGCAATTTTTTGTTCGATATCATTAATTTCAGAGACATCGTCTTGAATGAGATTGTCAATAGGAATTTGTGTCCATGAAGAGACAATTTGGGCAATTTGTTTTTCGTCGATAATAAATTGTTGACTAAGCTCGTTGTCTTTTTTTTGTAAGATTGCCAATTCTTGTTTAAGTTGTAATTCTTTACTTCTTAAATATGCAGCTTTGGCGAAATCTTGATTTTTAATTGCAGTTGTTTTTTCTAGAATGATTTCGCGTTGTTTGTTGTATAAGGTTGTTATTTTTTGTTTGTTTTCTGATTGTTTTTGTAGATTTGTTGCAGCAGCAGCCTCATCTAATAGATCAATGGCTTTATCTGGCAATGAACGATCTGAAATATATCGTGATGATAATTTAACGGCAGCTAATAAAGCGCGGTCAGTGATTGTTACATGATGAAATTGTTCAAGTGTTTTTCTTAGCTCTTTTAAAATAATTAAT
>CAZFAN010000123.1:0-2457 GCA_964516525.1 uncultured Candidatus Saccharibacteria bacterium
GCCAAAATGAATTAGCATAATTGCCGTTAGTAGCATTAATAAAATTTTGTTGAAACTCGTTAAGCAAATCAATCCTATTTTTATCCTCATAAATCTCTTCATCTGCAAAATCATCGGCAGTACGCGCAAATTTATAAATAATAGCAACATGCTTACGCAATTTTTTTGGCAGAAATAAAGAGATAACCGGAAAATTTTCGTAATGTGATTTAGCTTGAAATAAAGCTAATTGGTATTCTTTTTCTAACAAATCCATTTTAATCTAAATTAATTAAACAAAAATAGCAAAATTAAATTTTTATTAAAAATATTAATTTTTTTCTTGCATTTACAAAAATATTATATTATTTTTACAAGACATTTTTGAAATACTGATGTAAATATAACACGGGAGCTTAGCTCAGTTGGTTCAGAGCACCTGCCTTACAAGCAGGGGGTCATTGGTTCGAATCCATTAGCTCCCACTCTCATAAAGCCTTGTAAATTAATAACTTACAAGGCTTTTTTTGTTTTAAATAATTCCACGTCAAAGAAGTATGGCGAAGATTTAGTTAAGAAAATATCAAGCAAAATAATGTGCATTTTTTGTTTTTTATTAAACATAAAATCGTTATTACTACTAATTTTAGCCTCCTGCCACTTAGATTATTGGACAAGCAAAGTAATACTCTTAGTATGGATAATATTGCACTTCAATAATAATTTCATTTTTGTTGTTTTACTCAAATTTGTTATATTAAATAATTATGAATTTTTAGTTGTTCTTAAAAATTAACTACAAATATTTTTATTTGTATTTTTTATTTTGGAGGAAGAAGGATGAAAAAGGTGATTTTATTATTAACGATTTTTTTATTTTTATTTAATCTGACTCCTGTTTGGGGTCAAGAAAGTGTGCCAGAACTTCTGGAAACACGCGAAGACCTTTTAGGTACACACTACGGCCTTGCTGTTAGTAATAGCCAAATAGCCACCACACAAATGCTAGATGGCGACACGCAAAGATGTGTTTCCAAGTTTGATTATGATAATGGCTGGTCGTGGCAAGATTTTGGTGCAGCTAAGGTTCCCGGAACATACTATGCAACGATGATGGGCAATAATATTGTCCCAGACCAAATGAATGACAGCTCCTTTATTGTTGCAATTTTAGACACTCTTTACCATTATGATTATTATGGTAATAAGAGTGTATTTAAAATAATAGACATCCCATTTGAAACCCTGCCTTTAGATATAAGGGTAAGCCGGGTTCATAATGGTATGTATATTGTAACCGCTTTGGCTAAAAATTATTCACAGACATATGTCTGTGTAATTTCTAGTTATAAGCAAGAAATCTCAAGCTTTGTCGTAAATGATAGAGTTTGGGATGCTGATTTCGATTATAATGGAAACCTTATAATCACAAGAGAGGGACCATATGGCATTAATTCCTCTGTTGGCACCATTCTCCAGTCTTTGAAGCTAGATGGCTCTGTTAATTGGGAAAAAACTTTTCCTGATTATGCATCATCGCATGTTTCAATCGGCTGGAACAATCGATCACTATATTTTGCCGGGATTAGATACGGTGTTGATCGTATGTATTATTTTGGCAAAGAACTATATGCTGATAATGGGTCGGAATTATGGTCCGCTGAGTGGGACGGTGGTTATGATTTTTTTCCATCCATAGATGTTAGAGAAGTCTTGTCCCTACCCTACGGGTTAATAATAATTGGTTCAGCAACCGTTCAGGGTCAAACTAATCCAAATTATTGCAAACCAATAATCGTCAGGATGAATAATCCTTATGGACAAGGCCAGGTAACGGCCGTTTATTGGTTTCCATATCAAGGTGGATTCACTAATGCGGAATTTGGAAAAGATAACCAGTTATTTGTTACAGGTGGTTATCGTCTGAATAACCAAGGTCATTCTGCTGTCTTCAAATTCAGAATTGCTGGCATTACCACTGAAGTTAAAGAACTTCCTGGAGTACCAAGCAATTTCGAATTAAGCCAAAACTACCCTAACCCATTTAATCCTAGTACAAAAATTAACTTCTCAATTCCTGAAAGCAATACAGTAACCATTAAGGTTTATGATGCTTTAGGAAAAGAAGTTGCAACTTTAGTTGACAAAGAAATGGTCGCCGGCAATTACAGTGTTGATTTTGATGGAAGTAATTTAGCAAGCGGAATTTATTTATATCAATTAAAAGTAAAAGATTTTGTACAATCAAGAAAAATGGTTTTAATAAAATAGCATTATCTAAAAATTCTGGCGAAGATTTGGCGAAGAAATATAGTAAAAACATTAGAAAATATGGCAAAATTATCCTCTTATTAGAATGCTCTAATAATATAATAAAACAATAAGTTATGGCGTTTTAATGGTTTATGGAAAATGTCCAATTTAACCCTTACAAGCAGGGGGTCATTGGTTCGAATCCATTAGCTCCCACTCTCATAA
>CAZFAN010000124.1:0-2441 GCA_964516525.1 uncultured Candidatus Saccharibacteria bacterium
TTCCTCAAAACATACACCTCCAGATATGTTATATAGCAACTTGTCATTAGAGCTAACAACATTCTGGTTTTTCTCCCATAAAAATCCTTTTCGGGAGAAAAAACTTTGTGCACAATTTTCGATGCTATCCACTCGGACTCACCTCCATAATTAATCTGTTCTCAATACTCTTACGAATGGCATAAGTAAATGTAGACAACGGTGGGTCAGTTATTAGAATCCCATTAGTGGTCATTTTTATTACTTTAGCTGGTATTGACATGTTGTTAAGTATGCACTGAATAGCTTCGGTATTTAAAAACGATGAAGCATTTTTAGCACATACTCGTCTCTGATTAGTGGGGCAGATTGAATTTTCGCAATCTGCGGATGAAAACATCTGAACCCCAGTAATGCTTGGCGCCTTTAACATATTAGTTAACGCGCAAGAAGATCGATGATATATTGGAACTTTGGGAAATAGTTTATTTCCCTGGGTTTTAATACAAAACCAAAGTTCATCTGACAGTGATTTAATGTTGTCGTCGCGAGGAATGTCTGGCATTGAAAGACCATTTATTTCGGTAAGGCCATACTCAATTCCTTCTGTCCAGCGCAATCCACCTGGAACAATCATATCGATGGAATTTCGATATCTATTGCTGACCCACAACATCATCATCTCGATTCTTTCCGGCGTTCCGCTCCATTCTGGAACAATCGGTCTCATATACCAACTTATTATCGCTCCTGCCTCTTTGGCCTCTTCGCAATTATTGAAACGGTTGTTTTTTACTGGTTCAATGGTATCGGGGTTGTCTGCCCAGCATATCGAAATCATTAATCCTCGCGTCAAGCTACAAATGCGTGCTATGTCCTGTTTTCTTCCTCTTGGTATGCCTGCCTTTGTAACTATCCAAAAAGGATTTTGTAATCCTCTCTGGATAAATTTTTCCATAATCTCAAATGTGCTATCACAGACGGGACCAATAGCAAAAGGTTCTGTACTTGCTGTTCCAATACTGATGACAGTCTTGTCCTTCACAAAGAACGGATGCTCAACTAATTGGTCGATTATCTCATCGACAGAAAAAGATGATCTGAATATCGGATGTATTGCCATTTTGTTGTTATCTCCAAGATCCTGCATGGTTCCCTGAACATGGCAATATTTACATTGCCATCCACAACCTGACCAAAGATCTATGCTAAGCGAACTATTTGAAACGCTTACACATGACAAAGGATGATTTTTATCAGGAACCAAGACGCCATAAGTGAATTTTCGAACAAAATAATCCCTATTAGTTCTTACACCTTTTACTGACGCAAACTCTTCCGTGTTTGCCCAGTTGAAATACCGCTGATTTTCATACATTTCATATACCTCCTAAACAGGCTATATTATCCAATATTTGCTGAAAAGTTGTCATCCCGACAGTTATTGAAGTTTGAAGTTCCCATGCTCTAAGAAGAATTTCTTTGTAATTCTGGCGTATGCTTGGCGATAATATGGAATATCTTTTTTTCCTGATGTCACGGTCGTTTAGCATTTGGAAACTATCGCCATCCATGATAAGTAGCCCTTGCATAAACAGACTACGGAGAATTACCTCGACGCCTTTTGTTTTTAATCTTGGTATTTCTGATAGTATCCATGTATTATCTGTATTAAGCGGCGCCTCTACAACATCGATAAGTTCGATAACCTCATCACTTAAGCGGACATCAAAATCGTCAGGCAAGGAAACGCCAATTTTCTTGACGACTCCTGCTGCTTTTGATTCCAGCAAAAACATTAACGGATTCAGATCATCATGTTTTTGCCATTGCCGTGACCAGTTGTGAAGTAGAATAGTATCAATTGGCGCTCTACAAAGTCTCTTGGACGAATCTAAAAGGCATTTATTTATCCATTCCTTTGGATAATAGACAATACTACGGGCGGATGTTTCTAATGATGGTTTAGAGACTGCGGGGATTTTGGTTAAAACGGTTGAATCGTTGATCATGGTTTCACCGAGTATCGATTCAACTTTTCCATTTCCGTAGACGGCAGCGGTATCAAATTTTCTAATCCCATTGCTATTTGCAAATGTGATTATTTCTTTAATTTGGATATCGCTAAAATTTTTGAACTGCCCACTAAACTGCCATGTTCCTAAGTAAAGACGTTCAAATAATTGCTTCAATTTTATCACCTCTTTAAATTGTTAATAATACTAATAAAACATACAATTTTACCATATTTATTTACATCATACAAGGTTAAAAAATGTATTTATGCGATTATAGTGTAATAACCTCACCATCTTTACCATAAACCTGCCCGTCCTCGAGATCTTGCTTGTCGACTCCTAGTTTTCTCTTAAGATCATCTAATAAATCTTTATCATCATCTTTACCACGCAATCTCCCGGAAAGTAGGCCTAGTTTGTAATAAATTCCCTCGCTCATAAGCT
>CAZFAN010000125.1:0-2430 GCA_964516525.1 uncultured Candidatus Saccharibacteria bacterium
CAATGATCCAGCACGATTTTTTACTATATGCCCAATCACCTCTACAGTTTTGATACTCCTGCGCAATTCTCTAACAATATCTAAATCGTCCTCAGCGTCTGAGACGCTACTTTCTTGCGCTAATTCTTTTTCCCTTTCAGTTTCTTCATCTAATCGCTTAGCGCGCTCTTCTTCAGGGGTTTCACTAGGCGAAGGCAATACAGCCTTAACAATAATATCGGCTTGTTTATCAAAGAAGCCAAGCTCCGCATTGTCTAAGGTCGCGGGCGAATATTTATCAAATAGGCAATACGCATTAAGAATGATATCGTCCAAAATACCATCACTTCTAGAATGGTGAGAAACGAATATCGCTATATATGCATTTTCATCCTTATGAAGGTTGCCTATAATTTCTCCGATTGCTTCTTTCTTTTCCTCCAAATGTTCGGCCAAATATTTGGCGATAAAGAAATAATATAAATATTGATAGCAGAACCGATAATTGCCAAAGCTATCAACGAAAACAATTTGTGATTGTTGCAATTTTGCCAACAATATGTCTTGTGGGACTGGGAGGTGATATTTGGCCAAATATCCTTCCATGAATGAGTTAAATTCATCAAATGGTATCTCAAGCTTATTGTTAGCATATTGGAAATACGCCATTTCGGTTAAGAAGTTAACGTATGTATCTACATCATCATTCTTCACTCCTTGCTTTCTCAGATACATATAAATTAATGCCTGATAACAATATCCTTGCGATGTAATTTCTTCATCAAGCGGCTTTGAAAACGCTTCGTATGTATTAATAATTGCCAATATGAAAAATGGATAGGAAGGCATTATGCCCTTGCCTAGCATTTTGCCTAAAGTTGAATTAACCAGTGCTATTTTTTCATCAATTTCCCTGTAGGATGATGGAGATATATTATGCACCTCGCTATTACCATCATCAAGCTTGATCCATTTTTGTATCAATTCAACCCTTTGCTTGGGGGTTAACTCCTCTATACCAAAATGGCAATATTTAGCGATTAAGCTTTCGTCTTTAATGTTTAAGCCAAATATATCATCAACAATAATTACATGATTTTTGAATGCTGAAAGAACTCCGATATGCTTATCTTTATCTTTTGCAAAATGAAAATTATCTACAATGGGCACTATTCTCTGTCTATCAATTTGCGAAAAGGCTATATTTTTGTATTGCTCCGAGTAAGCCTTCTCTATGCGGTTCTCCATTATGCCATGATTCTGCTTGGAATCGTCCTGAATATAAATTGGGACAAATTTGTTTTTCCTTAACTCCAATACCATTTGTTTGCATAATGTTGTTTTGCCAGATTGGTTTTCTCCGGCTATTAATATTTTCCCATATTTAGTAACATTTCTAACAACTTCTTTGGAATTTATTCTATTTTCAAACTCTCTTGATTCGTCAAATTTTGACAGAGTAGGCCATATGTATATATCGCTTAATAATACTTGTGCCTTCTTGGAGTGTGCTTTTGTTAACAGCTCCACATTATTTAGAAAAGCATCAAAACCGTCACTAAACTCCAGATCATAAATATTATTTTGGGCAATGGCTGCGGTTTTTACACCCTCATACACAATATTCCACGCTTCATCTAGTCTTGAATATTTAGAAATAGGACTACCATCGGTTGGTAATGCCAAAAGGTCTTTAAGGTCAAAGTCATCCAGCCAACCACAACTAGCTAAGATAATAGGAATGACAACAACATTTTTGGTATTCCGCAAAGACATGGCCTTTGATTTTTCCACCATGCATGCATTTGAACTTAGGAAATTAGAAGAGATGAATAAGCAAATAATATCTGCATCGTCCAGGTTGTTGTCGATAGCCTTATGATAATCCGTTCCCGATAATATTTTCCTGTCATACCAGTCTTCTATTAATCCGTTAGTTTTCAAGGGGGCAATGTGTTTGCGAAATTCAATGATATCTTTTTCATCACTATGGCAATAGCTAATGAATAATTTTAATTTGCCAATGTTATCTGGTGCCATAAATTACCTCACCGATAGCGTTTATTCATTCGATATGCTTGACCCAAAAAACAGAACTAACTTCAAACGTTAGGTAGCTCTTGGCGCTTCTTTATCCATTGTTGGTTATTTCCCCCAACGAAAATAGGGCAGAAAGCTTTATCCAGCGTTTAGAGGGCATAGTAGCTTGGTCCATTTTTTCAGTCAAGCGGTGGTTTGGCTCCAGTACCCGTCTATGCCGCCAGATACGCCTCCTGTTGAGGCTTTTAAGATGGGAACTAGTTAAGGCTGGGAAGGTTGTCGATATCGACCTCCGCGTGCAATTGTCTTGTTCAATCTAGCGACAGCACAATAATACGCGTTAACTACCAAGGGGTCACCGGAAGCGTTTTCGTTTGCGTTTCTGACCAAACACATCGTACAGAACTCTCT
>CAZFAN010000126.1:0-2374 GCA_964516525.1 uncultured Candidatus Saccharibacteria bacterium
TTATGAGGATTGTGAAAAGCTTGTTCGTGAGGAGAGGCAAAACCATGTGTATAATGCATAAATTCGTGTGCAAGCACCGCATCAACAACATAGGTTGGGATGACGGGATCACGAAAATGCCCATTGATTGTAATAATGGAATTAAAATTTTCGATGCGTTTTCCTTTTTTAATAGAACCTAGTCTGGTTGTGCATGGTCTGCCAAATTTGACAACTAAATGATTGATAATTTGGACATCAGGAAAATAATAATTTTTTATATAAGTAAATCTTGATTTTAACCATTTGTTGTCGCGTGGTTCGATAATCATAAAAATATATCTTTAAAAGAAATTAGTGCAGATAGCTGCTAAAAAATCCTAAAGCTTTGTTATAAAGTGTGCTCATGGCGCTGTCGGAATATCCATGCCCTTCTCCCGGAACAATGTAAATTTCTCCTGCTTGTCCACCTGATCTTAGTTGATCATACATTGTTTGTACGTCAGCGGGTTTGGCCAAATCATCGTTTTCTCCAGTAACAAAATAAACTGGACAAGGCATATCTGTCGCTAGATTTATATTGTTTTCTGGAACTAATAATCCTGCCATTTCAAAAACCGCTGATGCTTTTTTAGTTTTTGCGCCTATTTCCATACTCATTGCTCCTCCCCATGAAAAACCGGTAACGCCTACTTTGTCAGAACATAATTCTTGAGATTTCATCCCATCAATTATAGATCCAGCAGCTTCAGTACTCTCTGGTTCGATAGAAGCAGCATAATAACCATATTTTGCCAAAGTCTCTGCACTGAAACCGTTTAAGACTAAAATTCCAGGATAAGTATTACTGTTGTCTGGATGGTATACTGTTGCAGTGTATCCTCCAAGATTTACAGATTCTGATTTTACTGCAAAGGTACCATCGCTATTACTTGAGTTGTTGGTTGTATTGTTTGTGTCAGAACTGGAATTTGAATTTGAATTAGAACTAGAATCTGTATTTGAGCTTGAACTACTTGAGTTGTTGGAGATTTCGTTTGAGTTTGAGCTATTTGAATTGTTGGAATTATTGTTGTTATTTGAACTGTTGTTAGAACCTGTTTTTGTCAAAACAAAATCAGAAGTGGTAATCTCCCCTTTTGTTATTTTGATTTGATTGTTTGTACTTTCATATAAATCTTTCTGAGCTGCAATAGTGTAATTGTCTTCTGGAATTAAAAAGAATTGATATTTACCATTTTCATCTGAGGTTTTAACAATTTCCATATCTGACCATTTAGGAATTTTTATTTTAACATTTACTCCAGATAAAGGTTTATTATTTTCTTTGTCATAGCAAGTACCTTCCAGGGTATCTGATGCTATTAATTTTAAATCAGGAATATTATTATTTGTATTTTTTACAATATTGAAATTTATGGCAGCTGCCAAATGATCTTTGTAAATAATTATTTGTTTTTGGCCGTTAACATTGCTTTCAATAGAATAAAATCCATTTTTATCTGATTGTCCGGCATTATTTTTGTTCTTTTCTTCACTATTGGAATAGATACTCCAATCAATGATGGCATCTTGAATTGGTTTGCCTTGCTCATTAATAACCTTACCTTGAACAATAGTTTTTTGCTCTATTGTTGTACTAGAACTGCTCGTTGTTTTAGTATTTGATGGACTGCTATGATTTTTTTTAGAATACAAAAAAAATAATACCAATCCTATAAGAACAAGACTGACTATAATAATTAAAATAATTTGCGTTTTTTTATTTAAATTAATCATTACCAATAATATAACGCAAAATGGTTATTATTTAAAGCTATTTACAATATTTGAGAAATATTTTTATTGAGTTGGCGACACTTTCTATTTTTCTGGTTGATCCTTCGATAATAATTGGTTTATTGAATTGTGATACAAGTTTAATAATATCTGCTGTTTCGTCATTTAATGGACCATGTTTTTTAACTGCATGTTTTACGCCACTTAGGTGAGAATGACTAGTTTTATTGATAATTTTTTTATCAATAGGCCATGTATTCAAATCTTCGTTAATCATAAATAGATGTGCTACATCTATAATCATGCGTTTGTCTAGAGTAGTTGCTAGATTATACATCTCTGATAGAGTTGTGTATTTATCGTGTTTGTTATCTAAATTTTCTATTGTTATTGGATATTTTGATGATTTGATAAGCTTCGCGTCATCAATATCATTAGGGTGAAATACGATAGCATCTAAATTAATAATTTTTGAAACCTTATTAATTTTATCTAAAAATTCTTTATTGGTAACATAATTTGAAGCATGAATTGAAACAAATTGAAATTTTTTTAATATATGAGCAGCGTCAATAAGCGGTTTATAGCCGAAAACACCATTTGCTTCTTTTAAACA
>CAZFAN010000127.1:0-2373 GCA_964516525.1 uncultured Candidatus Saccharibacteria bacterium
CTCATGGCGATGTGTTCAATCTACCAGCCGAATCAACCCCTGTTGATTTTGCTTATAGTGTCCATTCTGATGTCGGAGACAAATGTATTGGTGCTAAAGTCAATGGCAAACTAGTCAAACTTGATCATATACTAAATAACGGAGATATAGTTGAGATCATTACAAGTAAAAAAAATACAGGTCCTAAAAAAGATTGGCTACATTTTGTTAAAAGCCATCGAGCCAAAGATTATATTAAAAGTTTTTACAATAGTTAGACCCTTGAAATTAATATTTTTTTACTATAAACTAAGGTTAAATTTACACTTAAATAAACATATATAATGAAACTAAATTTTCAATCACCCAAAGGCATTCCTGATATCTTACCTGAAGATCAAAAATACTGGGATTATGTTCTAAATATTATTGAAAAACGCGCCAATTCTTTTGGCTTTGAAAAATTAATTCTACCTATTTTTGAAGATATGAAATTATATCAAAAGGGGACTGGTATCAATTCTGATATTGTTCAAAAAGAAATGTATGAAGTAAAAAGATTAACTGAAAAATTATCCGATGCAGACGATATTCGCTATGCACTTCGACCAGAATTCACTCCTGGAGTAGCACGCGCTTATTTAGAGCATGGTATGTTTACTCGTCCTCAACCAGTAAAACTATTTTCAGTTGGCCCTGTATTTCGTCATGATAAACCACAAAAAGGTCGTTATAGACAATTTCATCAATGCAATCTTGAAGTAATTGGTATCAAAGATGCTTTAGTTGACGCATTATTAATTCTATTGATTTGGCAAATCTACGTTGACATTGGCCTTAAAAACGAATGTATTCTAGAAATAAACAACATTGGTTGTAAAAAATGCCAACCAAAAATAAGAAAAAAACTTATTGCTGCTATTGAACCAGTTCAATCAAAACTATGTCCAACTTGTCAAAGTCGACTATACACAAACCCTTTACGCGTTCTTGATTGTAAAAACAAATCATGCCAAGAAGTAGCTAAAAACTTTCCTCACATTATTGACCTTATTTGCCCTGATTGTAAAAAATATTTCACACAAGTTTTGGAATATTTAGATGAACTTAAAGTTCCTTATGATCTTAATCCTTTCTTAGTAAGAGGCCTTGATTACTATACGTCAACAACGTTTGAGATCAAAGACAAGGCAGATCCTACCAAACAAACATCGTTAGGTGGTGGTGGACGCTATGACAACTTAATGTCTCTTTATGCTTCACAAGACATTCCTGCAATTGGCTTTGCCGGCGGCATTGAAAGAATTGTTGAAAAACTTAAGTTATTAGAAATAAAAGTTCCGAAAAAAGCAAAAACCGACATATTTATAATTCAAATCGGACCAAAAGCAAAAAAACTTTCTCTCAATTTGATGGCTGATTTAGTAAACAAAAATTATTCTGTCAGTTGCGCTGTCGGCAAAGATACTCTATCTTCACAATTAAAAGCTGCCAATAAAGTTGGTACTAAAATTGCTCTCATTATTGGCCAACGTGAAATAATCGATCAAACAGTAATCATAAAAAATATGATAGAAGCCACTCAAGAAACAATTGATTTTGAAGATTTAGAAAAATATCTTAATGAAAAACTTTCAGAACAAACGTCCTAAAAAAGATATATATATTATTTGTGATAATATTCGCAGCTTATTTAACGTAGGCGCAATTTTTCGTACTTCAGATGGAGCCAACGTAACTAAAATTTATCTTACAGGTATGACTGGCTATCCAAAGCAAAACGATCCTACTTGGACACAAACCCAAAAGATTGCTAAAACATCTTTAGGAGCTGAAAAATCCATTGACTGGGAATACATTAAAGACCCAGCTCAAATCATCAAAGAACTGAAAGAAAAACAAGTTCATATATACGCTCTAGAAAATAATTTAGCACACTACCAATCAAAAAATTTTCAAAATATTAAATACAAATTTCCTCTAGCGCTTATTGTCGGCCATGAAGTAAATGGTATTAGCGAACAAATTTTACCTTTAGTTGATGATTTTATAGAATTACCTATGTATGGCATGAAAGAGTCTCTCAATGTTTCTGTAGCATTTGGAATATGTATTTATGAAATTATTAAAAATCGTTACAAATAATTGTTATTTTATAATAAATATAAATAAACTATGAATAACACAAAAAAATTGGCCTAGCGCTAAGCGGAGGGGGAGTAATGGGTATTGCACATTATGGAGTTCTCAAACAGTTAGAAATGCAAAATATTCCCATTTCTAGTATTAGTGGCACTTCGGTAGGTGCAATACTTGGCGCCGTATTTGCTGCTGGTGGTTCCGCCAAAGTTGAATCATTTTTGGCTTATCTTGACGGTGCTGGAGTTTTTAGAC
>CAZFAN010000128.1:0-2324 GCA_964516525.1 uncultured Candidatus Saccharibacteria bacterium
AACTAATATTACCCACACCCCTCCCTTATCAGATAATTATCAACTTAAATATATTTGTTTATATTATAACAAAATAAATATATTTTAGCTAAAATAAAAACCCTTTTTGCAAAGAGTTTTTATTATTAAGACAAAAAGATTATAAAGTTTGGTCTGTTGTAGATTGACTATTGTCTGCTGTTGGATTTTGTATCATTGTGTCAATTTTTTGCGCGTTATCAATCATTTCCATTTTGTACAACAATGTTTCTTGAGCAGCAACTTCTTTGATATTCATTTTACTTTCAATAAATTGTTGTGTTTCTTGAGTATTTTCTTGATTTAACAATTCATTTAATTTTTGTTGATCTTCGGCGTTTAAACTATCCATAAGTCTCGCCATAACTCGTTGCTCGATAGTATCAATCATTTTTTGACGTAAATTTTCCTGTTGTTCTTCTGGCAAGTGGTCTAATTTTAAGATTTTGATGATATCTTCGTTTAAGATAGCATCGTTAATTTCTTGTTTTGTAGTATCTGTAGGTTGTGCGGTAGCAATATTTTGATCATCCATATTTACTCCTATTATTAATTTTATATTAGATTTTTTATAGGGTAGTTACTGTCTCTTTATTTTCTGCTTGAGTTTGGTTAGACAAAGGACCAAAAGTAAATGTTTGTTTATCTAAAAATTGATAAAATTTATCTTTAGAACCGGCAATATTATTTAGATCAAGAATATTTGTCAAAGATCCTTTTTGCAGCCATTGTTTTAACATGGTGCCATAATAAGCATTGTTGTAAGCCTCGCCTTTAGTGATATCATATCCTTTTGATTGTAAATAATCATAATACAATTCATTGACATAATGCTGTTGCTCATTACTTAAGACTAGTGGTTGTTTGATATTTTCAGTTTGACTAATATTTTCTTTTTTTTCTTCTTCAGTAGAGGTTATTTTATTTGTTTCTTCTAAAGAAGGAAAATTTTTTTGAAGATTTTTTATCCAAGATCTAATAATTGCTGCTTTTTCCGAGCTTACTCTATTTTTATTTTCACTAATAACATTTTTGAAAATATTATTAATCATGGCTGTAAAATATTCATCCCTTTTGTTTTCATCTCCTTCAAGTTGGATAGATTCTGGGAAGTCTGCGATAACTTTTATGCCAACTAATTCTTGTCTTAGTCCTGTTTCTTTTTCATATAATTCTTTAAGTTTGGCACTGTCTGCTTTTTGCAATTCATCAATAAAATTATCTAGGTCATATTTTTTAATTTCTGGATTGTTAGCATTTTCTTCATTTTTTGCTTTATCAATATTTTCTTTTTGGGTATTTTGTTTAATTTCTGTATTTTTTGCTGTGACTTTTTCAGAGTTATTAGCAGTCAGGTGAACTGATGAATTTGCTTGTGCTTCTTGTAATTTTTGATTTTCTTCCATAGTGGTTGCCAGATTCAATTTAAATTTTCTTTCATCTCCTTCTGTGCCACGAGCAAAAACATAAGTAGCCATAGAACCAGCACCATAAGAAGCTAGATTTTCAATAGCACCCCATGATCCAAGTCCAAGACTATTGCCAAAACCATGACTAGCCGCGCCATTAAACCAGACTCCCTGCATACCATTGCCAAACATATTTACAAAATGAGATACACCATCAACATCAATATCCATTGGCATACCTACCAATAGACCAGCTGCTGTACCAGTCCAGCCGGCAATCTTACGAAGTTTTTCTGCCTTACGTAAATGGTCAGTATCAAGATCTACTAATGTCTTTACTTCATTTGCATAAGTATCATTGATAAATTGCATCAATGCTTGTTCATATTTTTGCTGAGAATTAATTTCTGGATTTGTGGCTAACTGAGCCATCTTTTCTTTAATAATTTTATCCAACTGATTTCTTCCTTGTTCAAATAGTGCTTTGCGAGAATTTTTATTAAAAGCATTGTTGATTTCTTGAGCAAGTTGAGTGACACCCTCACTAGCTAGGCGAATACCAGCAGCATAAATCATTGGAGAAAATATTCCAGCTCCTGAATATAAGCCTCCAGAAATAAGACCAACCCCTCCTGCTGTTTTTGCCAACGCCCCTGCCCAACCTTCATTAAAGAATTTTTTGAGTTTACCCATAAAGCCTTTGCCGTATTTTGCTTCATTGCGAAGAACGATCGAATTATCAAGATTATTAATCAAATATTCTTTAATTTTACTTTTTTGCAATTCTGGGTTGTTAATATTTTCTTGTAATATTTGAGCTATTTCATCACGAGCATAAGACACTCTTTTATCTTGCTCTAAAATATTTTTACCAGAAACTGGATCAATAGCGCGCAT
>CAZFAN010000129.1:0-2235 GCA_964516525.1 uncultured Candidatus Saccharibacteria bacterium
TTCCTTTACAAATGACTGAAGAAAAGATTTTATTAGCTAAAAATCAAGAACTTCCGAGCTGCTGGTTAGAAGATGTTGACTCAACTGGAAAAATGACTTCGATTGTTGATCGAGGTTTTGAAAAAATGATTGCCACAGACTTCACAAAAACAGAAGTTTTAAATTTTAAAGTCGCTAATTTTATTGGCTGGCAAGCCGAGCTAGATGGTAAGAAATGGTCAATTAATACCAATCATGAGCTGGGCAATATTCAATTAGATGTACCTGCTGGTCAACATCGAGTGGGAATTTATTTCACCGAAAACACCACTGCTCGTAAAATTGGAGATACTGTTTCCGTCTTTGCTTTATTGATCAGTTGTTATTTCTTTTATCCTTTTGCCAAAGATAAAGTCCCAAAGACAAAAAAGTAATTAATCCAAAAACACTAAGACTATTGCCTAATAATCTGGGCCAAGTTTTTTGAGTAAAACGAGTTTTGATTTCATATTTACCAGGATTTAATTCATAAGCAATGCGACCTCTAACCATTTCATTGTCTAAATATTCTATTTTTTCATTATTAACCATTGTTTCCCAACCTGGAAAATACGCGGTAGATTCAACAATTATCGATTTTTCTGCTAATTCTAGAAAATAATGATGAGTAGAACCATTGAATTTTTTAAGATCGATTGTTCCTTGTCCGTTTAGGATTAAAATTGGCTCTTTTTTTTCTCCGAAATATTCAAAAGTAAAAGTTTTGGGCATGTTTTCTCTGTTTACAGAAGTTGTATCAGCATCGGCGTCATAGTCAATTTGGTTTTTATGGCGATAATCAATTGGCTTAACTTGTAAAAATTGTATTAATTGTAAAAAAACTATAAAAATTAGAATTAGCTTTGTAGATTTTTTAGCTTTACTGAAGATTAAAGCGGAAATTGGCAAGAGAACAATAGAAAACAAAAGCGCTAAACGCCAAGGGAATTGGATAAAATTGGCAAAAGGAATGATTTCGTAAAGTGGCTCCGCTATTTTGAGTTGCCCAATTACTAAAACAAATAAAGCAATAAAAAAAACTAGATTCTTTTTGGCTTTGTTTTTAAATAAATAAATTCCTGCCAAAAAAGTTATTAATAATTGCCCTGCTCCAAGTCCAAAAGACATCGAGTCAATTTGACCCCAATATGAATAGCCAAATTGGATTGGCAAACGAAGCAATTGAGCCAAACTCGGAAAATGTTTGTAATAATTAAGCGTCAAGTCTACTGCATCTAAATTAACCAAATTTTTTTCCATAATAGCCGGCAGCCAAAACCACAAACCAATCGTAAAAGACCAAATGAAGCTCAAAATAAATCTCTTCCAAGCTTGCCAATCATTTCCATAAGCAAAAATTAAATAAAAAATAATTAAAATGCTGGCAAAAAAAGCAACGATGTTGTGAGCTAAAAATAAAGCTGACAAATAAATAATTAATAGAAATAAACTTTTACTAAAAAATGTTTTTTCATTCTTTAGGTCTTCTAAAAAATAAAAAACCCAAGGTAAAATTCCCCAAGCCATCACTTCACCAATATTGCCTCTAAAAATAATGCTTGTCAAAATATAAGGATTGAGAGCAAAAACTGTTAGGGCAAAAAACCGTGCGCTTTTAGCAAAATTTTTACTTTTTAAAAATAAATTAGCTCCAAACAAAGCCATAAAAACAAAAAATGTAATTATTATTTTATAAGTAGTTTCATAGTGAATATTTAAAATCGAAAAAGGCAAAGACAAAATATTAGCCAAAGGATAGTTATAATTAAAAACAGGATAGCCATAGCCATTGACTAAATTTGGAGCAATGCGTGGTGGAATTTGCAACTCTTTAACTGCTATTTTATAGTTGGCAAAACGCACTAAATGATTATTGCCATCATGGGTCACCGGCACTCCCAAATGAAAAAAATAATGACAGCTAATTAGAGTTAATAGAGTAAAAAAAAGAATTTTCAAAAAATTATTCATAACTCATTTTCTTTGGTCACTAAAATTAGACTAGGCTCTCCATTTAAAAAATTAAAATTCTTAACAATATTAAAACCCGCTGGAATCTCATCTTCATAATAAATAAATTTGGCTTGTTTTTTATTTGCATCATTTTGATCAAGTAAAAGATTAAAAGGATTTTCTAAAGCTAACTCTTGTGTCGCAACTCTTTTATTTAATAATTCTGGAAATTGATAATAAATAAAAATATTGGGAAACCAATAG
>CAZFAN010000130.1:0-2213 GCA_964516525.1 uncultured Candidatus Saccharibacteria bacterium
GCTTCTTTGATTTCTTTATTTACTTCTTTTTGTGTTTTTTCTATCACTTCTTCGATACGTGATGGTTGAATACGACCATCTGATACTAATTTTTCTAAAGCTACTTTAGCGATATATCGACGAACTGGATCAAAACAAGAGATGGTAACCGTGTCTGGTGTGTCATCGATCAAAACATCTGTTCCTGTCATTTTTTCAAATATTTGAATATTTCTACCTTCGCGACCAATAATTCTGCCTTTCATCTCATCTGAAGGCAATGTCACAGAATAAACCGTACTTTCAGCAGTTTGTTCTGAAGCCAAACGACTAATAACAGTTGAGATAACTTCTTTGGCAATTTTTTCTGACTCTTCTTTAAGTTTTAATTTTTCAGATTTTATTTTTGCAATAATATCGTCTTTGTATTCTTGTTCTACTTGCTCTAATAATATCTTTTTTGCTTCAACTGGTTTAAGCTTAGAGATCTTTTCCAATTGTTTGCGTTCGTCTTCTTTAATCTCTTCAATTGCTTTTTTGATCTTATGAACTTCATCAGCTTTGACATTCAATGCTTTTTTGTCTACTTCTATTTGATCAAAACGTTTATCGAGATTGTTTTCCTTAGTACGAAGTTGTGACTCTAATTCGTCAAGAAATCGACGTTTCTTTTCTTCTTCACGTCGCGCTTCTTCTTTGATCTTTAGTGCTTCATCTTTAGCTTTTAAAATTAATTCTTTTTGTTTATCAGCTGTTTCTTTAATACTTTTTTTGGCAATGACATTTCTTGCTGCATAGCCAGCTCCTAAACCGCCTACAGCAGCAATTACAACATAGATTATTAAACTCATAACACTCCTAATACCACTAGAGCACAATGTGGTTTAAACTACCAAAAGATAATCAATAAGATTTGATTGATAAATATTTTGCGGATTATTTAGAACTTGATCACCAAGTTTCATTTGATTATTTTTGGAAGCTTTAAATTAATATTTATTCTCTACTTCTGTAAACACTAAATTTATATACTCGTAGAGTTATTTTTATAATATTAAAAAAAGTCCGTAAAGTCAATTAATTTTATCTAATTACAATAATATTTTTCGTTGTGTTTTGCATTAGATCTTCGTGCTCTTTAATATATCCTTTTTTACCGGCAGCTTCTTGTGGCAAATCAGCAATAGCCATAAATAATGTATCAAACGGATAATTAAAACTTTTTCCCTGCCAAACACCGGGGTCATTAGTTATAAAATTTGTATTTGTATATCCCTTAATCACAAGCATGTGATAAACAGGACCAGGAGCTGTAAAATTTGGATTATCAAGTTTCTTGCCATAAGTCGGGGCTATAATAATTTTGCCTTGAGCAAGGATTTCTTTAATATCGTCAGCCGAGTTAATAGTCTCTATCTTGCCATCGAGACCATAAAAATCTTGCATTAATTTTAAAGTTAATTGGGTATCTAAATCATGATGGCCACTCCAATTTTTATTTTGATAGTCAACTAATGCCAGAATCTGTTCATTGATGTAACTTTTGTCTAAATCTTCGGCATTATTTCCATCCTTGAAAGCTTTAGCCATAATTATCGATGTTTCTTCACATGCTTCTTGATAAGGATCTCCCCAGTCTTTAAAAGGTGCCTGATCTGCGAAAGGTACTGAAATTATTTTTTCTTGCGAAATTAGTGGAACATTTGTGGAATTTGTCGATACAGCAACAGCTGTTTCTGTCGGTAATGTTGATTGTGTAGCACTTAAAGTTGGTAACGCTTTAATACTAGTATTCAATTGGTACTCGGAAATATTTTTTTTGGGGAAAAAGTATACTATACTAATTACACAAACGATAATTAGAATTATTATTGTAAAAATTATCTTTTTCATAGTAAAATATTTATTATAATAATTGATATATTTTAGATAATTATAACTGAATTTTTGATTGACTACTATGATGTTTTACGTTATAATTTAACAAGCTACGGGGCGTAGCGTAATTGGCTATCGCGCTTGCTTTGGGAGCAAGAGGTTCCGAGTTCGAGTCTCGGCGCCCCGACCATGCGGGTATCGTATAACGGCTATTATGTCACCCTTCCAAGGTGAAGATGACGGTTCGATTCCGTTTACCCGCTCCATTAATTTAAAGATTTTAATTTAATAATTAATAATATTAATAATTAATTTTTGTTATATAAGTCCCTGTAGCTCAGCTGGATAGAGCGACA
>CAZFAN010000131.1:0-2202 GCA_964516525.1 uncultured Candidatus Saccharibacteria bacterium
ACCAATTACCAAAGGTGGTAAAGTTGGTTTGTTTGGTGGTGCTGGTGTAGGTAAGACAGTATTGATTCAAGAATTGATTAGAAATATTGCCTCAGAACATGGCGGATATTCTGTGTTTGCCGGTGTGGGTGAACGTACCCGTGAAGGTAATGATCTTTATGGTGAAATGATAGATTCTGGCGTAATCGATAAAACAGCCTTGGTTTTCGGACAAATGAATGAACCACCTGGAGCTCGTATGCGTGTTGCTTTAGCAGGACTTGCACAAGCTGAATATTTCCGTGATCAAAAGAAAGATGTATTATTATTTATCGATAATATTTTTCGTTTTACTCAAGCAGGATCCGAAGTATCTACACTTTTAGGACGTATGCCTTCAGCTGTAGGTTATCAACCAACTCTTGCGGAAGAAATGGGTAATCTACAAGAACGTATTACTTCAACTAAGTCAGGCTCTATTACATCTGTACAGGCTGTTTACGTACCAGCAGATGACCTTACTGACCCAGCTCCAGCTACAACTTTTTCACACTTGGATTCTACAATTGTACTTGATCGTTCCTTATCAGAACTTGGTATTTATCCAGCTGTTGATCCTTTGGCATCTTCTTCGAATATTCTTGATCCAAATGTTGTTGGTAAAGAACATTACGATGTAGCTCGCGAAGTTCAAAGAATATTACAGCGTTACAAAGACTTACAAGATATTATTGCTATCCTAGGTATGGAAGAATTATCTGATGAAGACAAAAAACTTGTGATTCGCGCTAGAAAAATTCAAAAATTCTTATCGCAGCCTTTTCACGTAGCTGAAGTGTTCTCAGGTATTAAGGGTCAATACGTACCATTGAAAGAAACTGTAAAAGCATTTAAAGAAATTATTGACGGTAAATATGATGATAAAGAAGAACAATCTTTCTATATGAAAGGAAGTATTGATCAAGTTAAATAACTTATTTGCCCACTCGTTAAATAAATAATTTATGAGTAAAACATTCAAATTAAAATTAGTATCTCCGGATGGTGTTAAATACGATCAAGATGCAACAGAAGTGCTTTTGCCAACACCTAATGGGCAAATTGCCATCTTGGCAGATCACGCGTCACTTGTGACGGTTTTAAAACCAGGAGAAATAGTTATTAAAAATGCAAATAAAGAAGACTATTTATCTACTGATGGTGGAACTGTTGAGGTGCATAATAATCTTGTTAAAATATTAGCTGATACTGCCGAACGAGCAGAAAGTTTAGATGAAATGGCTATCGTGGAAGCACAAAAAAAAGCAAAAGAACGCATGGAACAAGCAAAGAATGATACAGAATATGCTGACGCCTACGGTTATTTAGAGAAACAGCTTGCAAGGTTAAATTTTATCAAAAAAAGAAAAAGGAACTATCGAATATAGGATTAAAATCTGGCGGATTACCCGCCAGATTTTATAAATGATAAACTATGGCAAAAATCAATTACGAATTACAAGAAAAAGAAATATTTGAACGTTTATGGCAACGTATGCAAGGCAAATATTCTCGTGATCCATGGCATTATACTTCAGAATCTCTCAATCCTGGTGTAGCTGATTTTTTACAATTTTGTAAAAAACAAACTTCAGGAAAAATTCTTGATGTTGGCTGTGGCAATGGCAAACATATTTTAGCTTTTGCTAACGCTGGATTTGAAGGATATGGCATAGATATTGCGCCAAGCGCAATAAAATTTGCTCAAAAAATAGGCAAAGAAAAAAATATTATTGCAAATTTTCAGGTTGGAAGTGTGCTAAAATTACCTTATGCTAAAAATGATTTTGATATTATCATAGATTGCGGATGTTTTCATCATTTGCGTGTTAGTCAGTGGCCGAAATATTTATCAAATATCAATAAAGTTTTAAAATCAGGCGGATATTACTTTTTACAAGTTTTTAGTATTGATTGTAAGGCAACGACTAAACTAGGGATACGTAGCAAAAATAACAAATTTTCTGTCCGTAATGGACATTATTTTCATTTCTTTGACGATACCGAACTACATAAAATTTTTGATAAAAATTTTACAGTTATTAAAACATACGATCTACCACGCGCCAATAGTCCAATTATTTTTAAAGTTATCTATTTTAAAAAGAAATAAATATTGTCTGGAAGGTGTTTTTTTGTTTTAATTAAATAAATACAATAAATATTTTTATATGGAAGAAGAAA
>CAZFAN010000132.1:0-2199 GCA_964516525.1 uncultured Candidatus Saccharibacteria bacterium
GAGTTTTTCGGCTTCGGGGTGGGGGCAGCGCAGGCCGATGGCGATATCGTTGGTAATATAGCTTGAACCAACTGGAAATACTTTAGCATGAATAAGATTTCCTTCTTCAAATACGGCCATCTCAGTGGTAGAAGCGCCAATATCTAGTAGTACAACGCCAACTTCCTTTTGTTTTTTACTTAGTAATATTTCGGAAGTTGCTAAAGGAGTAAAAAACATATTGTTAATATCTAATCCAGCTTGACTAACGCATTTACCGAGATTGCGAATTGCTGATACTGATCCACCGACAACAAGAACACTAGCTTCTAGGCGCACGCCACTCATACCAATAGGATCTTTAATCTGTTCAGTTTGTCCGTCAATGCTAAAATATTGTGGAATAATATGAAGTATTTCTTGATTTGGTGGCATTGCAACAGTACGCGCTGCTTCGATAACACGTTCAACGTCTACTTCAGAAATTTCTCCATCTGAACGAGAAACAGCAATAATGCCTTTTGATTGTGCGCAATGAATATGACTACCACTAATGGAGACATAAGCAGAATTAATAGGCACTCCAGCCATGCGTTCAGCTTCATCAAGAGCTGCTGTAATAGAGCTGACTGTTTCTTCAATATCAGTCACCATGCCTTTGCGCATGCCACTATTTGATTTTTTACTAATACCAATAATATCTATCATCCCCTCTTTGATAGTACCAGTTGTAATCACGACTTTTGTTGACCCAATATCAACACCTGTCACTATTTGTTCTTTCGACATTATCCCTCCTGGGAGTTTGCTAATCTTAGATTAAATTTATTATATAAAGAAAATTGTAGAAAAGCAAACCATTAATTTTAACGATGATGAAACCCTAAAAGATGTTTTAATCCATGTAAGATTAAAAAAATTATTTCATCATTAAGCGTTGTTTTTTTATCTTGAGCATTTTTTTTGGCTTCTGGCAAACATATAAAAATATCCCCAAGATTATTAACGTGATTAGGGCTTTGTTGAATGTCGGAGACATTGCTATATATAGGGAAACTCAAAACATCTGTTGGCTTATCTAAGTGTCGATATTTAGAGTTTAATTTTTGAATTTCTTGACTAGAGATGTAATTAACGCCAAACTCAATTATGGTTGTTGATAAAATTTGTTGTGGAATTTTTTTTGCAAGCAATATATTTACAGCTTGATAGATTTCTTTTTGGGTAGGAGTTCGGCTAATTATTTGCTTAGAAAAATTAATTTTTAGATTTTTCATTTTATTGTTGGATAATTAATACGTTGATGATGGATAGTAGATAGGGTTTTAATAAATGAATTTCTAATTTTTGTAATTTGATCGCGAGTTAATCCTGACAATTGTAATTGTTTTTCGTGTAACCTATCTGAAATAATTTCGTCAACCACTTTGGTAATTTTTTCTTTATTGATCTCGTGAAATAATCTAATTTTTGCTTCGATAGCGTCTGCCAACATAACGATAGCAGTCTCAGCAGATAATGGTTTTGGGCCAGGATAAGTAAATGGTTTTTTGCTAGTTTTAGCGCTAATAGTTTGCGCCTTAGTAAGAAAGAAAAATGTTGTGGTAGTACCGTGATGTTCAGCTATAAAAGCAATTATTTGAGATGGTAATTCATATTTTTGAGCTAATTGTACTCCATAGGAAGAGTGTTTGATGATTTTTGAAGCTGCTTGCTGTATATCCTGTAGAGAATTATAAGTTTTTTTAGAAATATTTGTTTGATTTTCAATAAAGATTTCAGGATCAGAAAGTTTTCCTACATCGTGATAATAGGCTCCAATACGTGCCAAAATAGCATCGGCTTTAATTTCTTGCGCGGCTCTATAGGCTAGATTTGCAACCATTAGACTGTGATGGTATGTTCCTGGTGCTTCCAAAGATAGCCTTAATAATAAAGGATGAGAAAGGCTTTCAAAGCGTTTAAAACTTCTTTTTTCTAAAAGAAAATTTTTGAAATAAGGAACTATATTTATTACTAAAATAGCAATAATAATCGCACAAGCAGCTACGCAAATAAAAAATAGTATGATTTTAGTCAAATAAAAAATATTGTATTTGGTTACAATTAACTCATATAAACCAAATATAATAACCAAAATAATGCTTATGTATAGCGCAAGAAATAAACCATATCTTGGTGGTTTATTCATAAAGAATTAGTTATTTAAAGTCTCTTTGA
>CAZFAN010000133.1:0-2198 GCA_964516525.1 uncultured Candidatus Saccharibacteria bacterium
GAATGTCTGGCTAAATACAAGAAAAATAATTGTCGTATTGCTTATACTGGGTATTTTTTTGTCATTATTGACGAGTTTAACCAGAAATGCCCAAGCAGAAGACGGCTTATATTTTGTGTATATTGAATACACAAGAAACAGTGAATTCAAATCTTCAAGCGGTGAGTATCCTACCAGCATGTCAGCAAATGACGCATTGAATGATCTAATAAGCCGGTCTGGTATTGGGATTTCCCAGGTGACTTATGGAAGGGTTGATCTTCAATATGGAGCCCATCTCGGACAGTCAAAAACGATTATTGAATTCGGCCGGCAAAGATAGATAAAATAAATTAAGCTAGTATGTTGAGCAAGTTAATCTTGCTCTTTTTTATTCGCAATTTTGATAAGGATATGTTAATTTTAATATATGAAAACAAAAGTCATTGCAACAATAGGACCGGCAAGTTTAGATTTATCAATTATCAAAAAATTAATTGAAGCTGGCGTTAATATTTTTCGTATAAATACCAAATATGGCTCTACTGGCCAATATTTACAGATTATAAAAAATATCAAAGCAGCCAATCATACTCAGGTAATGTTTGATATTAAAGATGATAAACATCTTGCTTTTTTACAAACTCAGCAATTTGATTTTCTTGCTGTATCTTATGCCGAAAGCGCCACTCAGATTGAAAAATATAAAAAATTATTTGATAAACATATAAAAATTATTGCCAAAATTGAGACTAAAAAAGGAATAAAAAATATTGATGAGATTATCGACTCTTCAGATGGAATACTTGTTGCTCGAGGGGATCTAAGTCGAAATATTCCTGCTGAAGAAGTGCCGATTATGCAAAAAATTATTATTAAGAAATGTAATGCTAAAAATAAGTTTGTTATCACGGCAACGGAGATGCTACTTTCTATGGTACAAAATTCACTACCTGAAAAAGCAGAAATTTCCGATGTGGCTAATGCTGTCTTAGATGGAACTAATGCAGTTATGCTATCCGAGGAGACTGCCATTGGCACTCATCCAGTATTGGCTGCTGAAACTATGGTGCAAATTGTCAAAAAAACTTTAGCCAAACAAAAATTATTAAGCGATTTTTCATCTTAAGCATTGATTTTTTTGCCTTTTTAATGTATACTTAACTCACTTAAATTTAGGAAAAGACCTATTTTTTTGTTTACAAAACTAAATATTTTTTTATGGAAACAAATATTCGAAATGTTGCTATTATTGCCCATGTTGATCATGGAAAAACAACTCTTGTAGATGGATTATTGAAACAATCAAAAACTTTTCGTGACAATCAAGCCGAGATGAATCAAACTTTGATCATGGACTCAAATGATCAAGAACGAGAACGTGGTATTACAATTTTGGCCAAAAACACAGCGGTTAATTATAATGATACGAAAATTAATATTATCGACACCCCAGGACATGCTGATTTTGGTGGCGAAGTAGAACGTACTTTAAATATGGCTGATGGTGCAATTTTAATTGTTGATGCACAAGAAGGTCCTATGCCTCAGACAAAATTTGTTTTGAAAAAAGCTTTACAATTAGGATTGAAAATTATTGTTGTTATTAATAAAATAGATAAAAACAATGCTGACATAGATGCCACCTTAAGTCGAACATCTGATTTATTTTTAGATCTTGCAACTGACGAATCACAACTTGAATTCCCAACTTTATATGCAATTGCAAAAACTGGTAAGGCTTGGAGCCAGATGCCAACAAATTTTGATGAAGAAGCTAATTTGACACCAATTTTTGACGCAATCTTAAAATATATTCCAGCTCCGCAAAAAAGTGATAACAAAAATTTTCAGATGCTTGTTTCGGCACTTGACTGGGATGATTTTCGTGGCAAATATGCTATTGGTAAAATTACTCGTGGCATAGCTAAACCAGGTATGGCTATTAGTTTGGTTACAGATGAGGGCGTTCGTGAAAATGCGCGTATTGATAAAGTTTTTGTTAGTTCTGGCCTGAAAAGAATTGAAGTGTCAGAGGCTTTACAAGGAGATATTATTGCACTTACTGGTTTAAAAAATGTTCGTATCTCTGATACTATTTGTGATACAGATCACCCAGAGGCACTTCCTGCTATTGCTATCGAAGAACCAACTATTAGCATCGCACTTTCTGCCAATACCTCTCCTTTTGCCGGCAAAGAAGGAAAATTTGTTACAGG
>CAZFAN010000134.1:0-2187 GCA_964516525.1 uncultured Candidatus Saccharibacteria bacterium
TACCGTAAAGTGATACGCCGAGAACATTATTTCGATCATGGTTGAAGAGAAAAGGTATATATTGTTTATTTATTTCCCGAGCCATATCAAAAGAGCCTCTTTTGAAAATTGCTCATTCTGATGGTCGATATGGGTTGTACTAGCGATTGATATAATAATATTCATCAATATAATGGTAGAATACTCAAAGCAAAAACTCAAACAACTCTGAGAAATAGAAATATTAATATATAGGAACCAATTTTATGAAGTTTATACCACCACCATTTGATATCGAATTGAAGCAAGACGAGATTAAAGGCTATGCCTTCGTTGTGTTATTTGCCGAAATCACCTCTCAAAAACCTACAAATCCGCCAAATTTATTTAAAGTTGTTAAAAAAGCGCAATCCAATGGAATAGAGCATACTGCAATTTGGTTTAGCAAAAGATTTACAAAAGATAAAAATGGCCGACCTGAAATCGGAATGTTTAATACGGATGAATTGGAAAAAGAAAAGAAAGAAATCGCAAAATATCTTAAAAAGCCTTTTTGGATTGTATCATCTAAAGAAGTACCTGGTTTTCTAAGTGAGGATATGTCTAATAAATTCATAAAATCATATTTAGACAACAAGCAGTATGGAGAAAAATCATTTAGTCAAAATTATTATCAACTAAAGTGTCAGCTCTGCCCTGTTGTAGATGATAATTTTGAAAAAATTGGCAAATGTGTTGAATTTGTGGTATAATACAATTTAGTTGAAGATTAAAAAATATGTACCGTTGGTTTCGCATTAAGTTGCGGAGGAAAATGTCGGTCAGGTAATGACTCGACATTAAAGAACCTTAGAGTTCGACAGTGCCTATAAATATAAGAATAGTGGGCTATTTACTAGTCTATCTATTTTTATGTTTGTAGGCATTTTTTGTTATCAAAAATAATTAATCTAAGCGAGTATTCTCGCAGAAAGGAAACAATGAACGACAAATTAAACGTCGTGTATGTGCCGATTAAAGATTTACAAGCGGCTACATACAATCCAAGAAAATGGTCAGATCAAGCAATTAACAATCTGACAGAAAGCATTAAACGCTATGGACTAGTAGATCCGCTAGTCGTAAACGGAGCAGAGAATCGTAAGAACGTAGTGATTGGTGGGCATTTTAGGCTAAAGGTAGCAAAAGATCTTGGACATAAAGAAATGCCAGTGGTGTATGTAAATATTCCCAATGAGCAAAAAGAACGTGAACTTAATTTACGTCTTAATAAAAATGTCGGTGAATTTGACTTTGATCTTTTGGCTTCGTTTGATGAAAGCTTACTTGCAGATGTCGGCTTTAGCTCAGAAGAGCTAGATGACATTTTTGAAATTGAGAGCGAACCAGAACAATTTAATCTTAAAAAAGAATTAGAAAAACTAAACATCAAAAAAATTACCATCAAAAAAGGTGATGTTTATGACCTAGACTGTAGCCGACTTATGTGCGGTGATTCCACAATTACGGAAGATATGCTTAAACTCATGGGAAATGACAAAGCGGATATGTGTCTAACCGACCCACCCTACATTTTGGATTACCTTAAAGCAAAACGTCATGGCAAACCAACCGAAGGATTTGGTGCTAAAAGAAACAGGCGATATTTGGAAACCGATGTATTGCCTGATGATTTTACCGAAAAGTGGATGGCCAATATTGCTCAAATTCAAAAAGAATCATTTTCGATCATCGTTTATGAAAACTGGAAGAATATCAGAACAATTTGGAATGAAATGGAAAAATACTGGAAGGTTCGTAATATGATTGTGTGGTATCTGCCCAACCGTACACAAGGCTTTGCAGGAAAGTATAGGTTCTTCTCCAAGCACGACATCGCTATGGTGGGAGCTTCTCCTAATGTTGATATTCCTTTTAATTTGGAACCTGAGGAAGAGGGATTGCAAAATGAGTACCTGACTGCTTTATATGCGATATCAGGAAAACCCCAATGGGAAAGCTACAAGCATGGCAAACGATACCAGCCAACAGATTTTATCGAATATGTGGCATCTGATGAAAAAAGCTCAGGACAAGGAATAATCTTTGGCACCAAACCCATTGAAATACTTATCCCCTACATCAAAGTGCTAACAAAACGAGACGACCTAATTATTGAGCCTTTTGGAGGTTCGGGTTCAACCTTAATAGCAGCTACAAAAATGAAAC
>CAZFAN010000135.1:0-2187 GCA_964516525.1 uncultured Candidatus Saccharibacteria bacterium
AAAATGGGCTAAAAATTTAAGGTTTATTAGCTTTGTATCATACGGCAATGAACAAACTCCACTGGTTGATGTAGCTTATGTGGCTGAAAATATCGAAGGTCAGTTAGCAGAAATTATTGCTAAATCATCTTTAAGCCAATGTCATATTGCTGAGACAGAAAAATACGCACATGTGACGTATTTTTTCAATGGAGGTATAGAAAAACCATACTTGCAAGAAAAACGTATTATTGTTCCGTCACCAAAAATCCCTTCTTATGATATGAAACCGGAAATGTCAGCACAAGAAGTAACATCAGAGTTTATTAAACATTTTAAACAAAACAAGCCTGATTTTTCCGTAATTAATTTTGCCAATCCTGATATGGTTGGACATACTGGAAATATGGCTGCAACGGTTAAAGCAATTGAATTTGTCGATAAATGTTGTAAGCAGATTGTACAAGAAACTTTTGATGGTGAAACTTCTTATATTATTACTGCTGATCATGGCAACGCAGATCAAATGATAAATTTAGAAACAAAAGAAATTGATAAACAGCACACAACTAATCCTGTGCCTATGGTAATTATTAAGGCAGACAATACAATAGATGATACCTTATCTAATAAAATTAGTTATGAAGAAAAAATTGCTTTTTTTGCCATGGAACCTGCGGGAGTGTTGGCTGATATTGCGCCGACAGTATTGGATCTAATTGGGCTTACGCAATCAGAACAAATGACTGGTATAGATATTAAGGATAGTATTTAAATAATGAATGATGTAATTAATCAAGTTATTTTAATCGTTTTGGATGGATGGGGTTATGCTTCAAGTTGGGGCGGAAATGCGGTTTTTGAAGCAAACACACCTGTATTTGATGATCTGTGGCGGAAATATCCACGTACTTTATTAAATGCGTCAGGTAGTGCAGTTGGATTGTCTGGTGATGAAAGAGGAAATTCAGAAGTAGGTCATTTGAATATTGGTGCAGGAAAAATAATTTTACAGGATAGTTCATTTATCAATGAACAATTAACGGAAGATAATCTTGCCAAGAATGAAGTAATGAAAAAAATAATTGAATATGCTAAAAATAGTAATGTTAATATTCATTTGATGGGTCTTATTTCTGATGGCGGTATTCACTCTCATATAAATCATTTGTTTTTATTACTAGAATATTTTTCTAAATTTTCTGAGTTGCGTCAACGTATTTTTATCCAAGGATTTACTGATGGTAGAGACACGCCTACAAGAAATGCTTTACAAATTTATTCCCAGTTAAAAGAAAAGATGCAATTATTGGGTACGGGAAAAATAGCATCTGTTTCTGGTAGATATTTTGCCATGGATCGAGATAATCATTGGGATAGAATACAAATGGTTTACGATGTAATGACTAACGGTAATGGTCAAAAAGCAGAAAATTCATTATCGGCAATTAGTTTGGCTTATGCGCGCGGTGAAACTGACGAATTTATTAGTCCCACATCTATAGTTGACAACGATCAAAAGCCAGTTGGTCTTATTAATGATAACGATGTTGTAATTTATTTTAATTTTAGATCTGATCGAGCACGTGAGTTAACCCTAGCTATTGCTTCAAATGATTTTGATAAATTTAAACGAAAAAAAGTATTAAAAAATTTATTTTTTGCGAACTTAGTGCCTTATGGTATTGAAAATGATAATAAATCTTTAAATATTAGTACTTTATTTCATCCGCCAATTATCAAAGGGTGTTTGGCTGAGATTTTGTCGGAAAATAATAAAACTCAATTGCATATTGCCGAGACAGAAAAATATGCACACGTGACTTATTTTTTTAATGGTGGGAAAGAGCAAGCGTATCCTTATGAAGATCGTATTTTAATTCCCTCTCCAGCAGTGCCTACCTATGATATGAAACCTGAAATGTCGGCAAATAAAATAACAGATAATTTATTAAAGCAAATAGGCAAAAAACATTATGATTTTGTTGTTGTTAATTATGCTAATGGAGATATGGTTGGTCATACAGGAAATTATCGAGCAGCTTTAACCGCTTGCGAAACTATTGATAAACAATTAAGTAGAATTATCAATAATTTGGATTTAGAACATACTGCTATTATTATCACTGCTGATCATGGAAATGCAGAACAAATGTTGAATCCACGCACTGGAGAAATGGATACGGAACATACAAATAATAAAGTGCC
>CAZFAN010000136.1:0-2187 GCA_964516525.1 uncultured Candidatus Saccharibacteria bacterium
GGGTTAGTAGCATTTGTCTTTTCAACGCTAATAAACTATTCATTACTGGAGTATGATGGTGCATGCACAGCCTTGAGGGGGGTGTCTTTCGGAGATGCGCTATCTTGGGCGACGTCAGCAAGAATTAAATATCTGCATGGTATTTGGGCGAGACCAGATATCGATGAGTATCATTATGTCATAGTACCGATTCACAGTTTTCTAGTCTGGTTGTCATATAAATTACATGGTCTTACGCTCACCGGGCTGCGATTTCCAGCTTTTTTAATGGTTACTTTTGTTAAGATGTTAATTTGCTATTTGGCTTATCGTGAGCTGGGGAAGAAATACCTTATCTTTGCTTTATTCTTTACTGCTGTGTATTTTCCACTCAACGAACAGACACGGATAAGCAACCCTGAATCCGTTCAGCTTGGCCTTATGTTCATATCCGCAGTCGTGCTATTATTCGCCGATAATTATAGAAAAAAATATTTGTTTCTTTTGTCTGGAATTTTGCTGGGTATTGCCTATTTTTATAAATCGACAATCTTTTTATTGCCGCTTTTCCCTTTGGCATATTTCCTGTCAAAGCGATGGCTGCTCAAAGATAAGGAGGTAATATTTTCTCCCAAGGCTGATACCATTTTTGTTTATGCAGGATTTCTGCTAGTTGTTGGCATTTACGTTGCGTTTTGGATTATCCCAAACCTGGAGAATCTATTTTGGATGTATGCTCGAGGGCACTATGGCACCTCATATGGGTTAGATATGATAATCCAACGCGCCAAAGACCCTCTTCTTCTTCGTGATGAATTTGCGCGCTGGTATGTTGAGGCTAATTTTGTATGGATAGCATCGATAGTGGCATTGTTGGCTTTAGTGCTAATGATTGGAAAAGAGCGCATTACCAAATTAGATGTGATCATTTTAGCCTTTACGGTGGTCCTTTCCATCCAGCTAAGTTTTACCGACTTGGCCTGGAGAAGAGCGTTCACATTGATGCCCTTCGGGTGTTGGGCTTTTATTAGAATTACTAGCATTGTATTATCATTAAAAAAAGATAATTTATGCCGAGTGAATTATGTGTCTTGTGGGCTGCTTATTGTTAGCTGCTATATTCTGCTATATTACTGGATCACCGCACTGGGTGGTGAAATTTTAATGTCTTATAAAATTGCATTTATTGTTGCGTTTGTGATAGCGGCGGTCGGATTGTTTATGAAAAAAAATAAACCATTATGGATCGCAATATTGTTCGCAATATTAATTGGTCTGCATTTACCGACTTCGTTCAAATATAGTAAGAATTATTTCCTGCAGAATTCTGACTTTATCAAGCAAGGATCGATTGAGCTTGGTGCTGCGGTTGGGGAAGCTTGGGTTTTTGGCGCATACTATTACCATCTCTACAATCGGGCAAACGCATTTTATGTTTCCACCTGGACTACTTTGTTAATGCCAGATAGCTTCAGCGCCGCCCGCGAAGAACACATGACTATGCCTCAATTTGCCAAAAAATATAAATTATGGACCAATACACTGGGGGATTTATTTAGAGCCGTGATCATCAATCGATACTATCCTCAATACTACCAGCGCTGGGAATTGCCAGTAAATTATAGAGAAAAATACCATAGCGACGTTTTTATCTATCCTCCATTGTCTGCAGTTACAGTTTCAGACCGATACCTACTTGTCGGCGCCGAGAATGATGACGTATATATCACCAAATCGTTTTATGATGAATTTATAAAACCTTATGCTAATAAAACACCAATTTTGGGGCCAGCGGTGCTGACCGTGAATAAGATTCAAGATCTTCCTGGAGAGAAGCATGGAGTCGATACAATCCATAAAGTAATCAATTGGATGCCAAAATAGTGCTTGGCAATGGAATGCCAAGAAAATTTATATGATACATAAACAAATTAACGTCCTGATGACGCATAAGGTCAAATGTGTAGCGCAGTGGAAAGATTTAACAAATTAGATGATTGGCGATGTGATGTGTGGCATTTGTGGCTTTAGTGGAGTTAACGATAAGGCTTCATTAAAAAAAATGAATCAGGTCATGATTCGTCGTGGGCCCGATGGTGAAGGTTTCTATGAAGCTGAAGGAATAAGCTTGGCCATGCGCCGCTTGGCCATAGTCGACCTGGAACGCGGCCATCAACCCCAAACAAATGAAAATAAAAACATCTGGGT
>CAZFAN010000137.1:0-2134 GCA_964516525.1 uncultured Candidatus Saccharibacteria bacterium
TTCGCCATAATTTTCCTTTTATATTTTAAAAAATTAATTGTTGTTTTATGGAGCCGTTGAGAGGACTTGTCCGCACACAGCGGATCCTCCTTGTGAGGAAACCTCCCGACCTATTCCTTACCAAGCTTTTGCCGATTTAGAATCACTCTGGAGCCGTTGAGAGGACTTGAACCTCCGACCTATTCCTTACCATGGAATTGCTCTACCCCTGAGCTACAACGGCGCATATCAAATATGTTAACCTTTTATTGTACCGTATAAGCACAGATGGTGGATGGGGAAGGATTCGAACCTCCGCAGACCGAAGTCGCCTGATTTACAGTCAGGTGCGATTGACCGCTCCGCCACCCATCCAAAACGCATATGGAGCCACCTGTCGGATTTGAACCGACGACCTACTGTTTACAAAACAGTTGCTCTACCGCTGAGCTAAGGTGGCATAAATAATAAATATCAAATCTTTACTATTTTAACAAAAAAAATTATCTTATTCAATCCTCAGTGCGCTTCATTTCCTCGTATCGATATTTTATTTTTCCTTTCAATTCTTTCAATAATCTTTTGTATCGAGGATTATCATCTAATGCCAATGCATGTTGTAAAGATTCAACAGCATTACGATATTCTCGTAATTCAACTTGCGACATGGCTAAATTATAATGTCGTGAAGCTTTTTTTGGATCAAGTCTAATTGCTTCCATAAAAGCATCTTTAGCATCCCGATAGTTTCTTCTCTCCATATATATCACGCCAAGTCGGTTATATACTTTAACATTGCTAGGATCAGCAGCAGCAACTTTTAGATAATTTTTTTCTGCTTCTTCAACCTTACCTGCCCTAAACAATTGCTCAGCCTCTTCAAATAAAGCGTCTTCTTTATTAGGAACATTAAATATCTTAAAGCTAGTTGCATTCTTTACTTTAATTGGCTTATTTTCCTCTACTATTTTTTGCTCTAATTGAGGTTTTTCTTTTTTTGTAAATTTAGGAATTTTAGGTAATATAATTTTTGGCATATTAACTTTAGGTATATTTATTTTTGGATAATCCAATTTCATGATAACTGGTATTTTTCTTCCTAAAAGAAAAATCAATATTGCAGCACTAATAATAATTATTATTTGCCATATCATAGTTTGACCTCGATTTTTTCTGCATTTTTTAATTCTACTAAGATGGAATTTGATAATATATTCTGTCTCACAACCACTCCTATTCCTTTTGGCGTTTTATATTCTTCACCAATTTTTGGCAATTTCTTTTTTATTTCTGAATATAATTCGTCTTCATATTTCAAACAGCACATTAATTTCCCACAGTATCCATTTATTTTATTGGTTGAAGATTCTGACAAATTTTGATTTTTTGCAAGTTCAAGTGTAACAGTATCCTTGCTTTTTGCAAATCTAGCACAACAGATTCTTTGGCCACATTTTCCGTAACCATCAACTTTTGCTGCTTGTTCTCTTGGTCCAATTTGCTGTAACCTAATTAATTTTTTAAAACTTCTCACAAAATCAGCCACTAATATTCGAAAATCAATACGTCCACCGGCAGAAAAATATATCGTTAATTTTTTTCCGTCAAAAGATAAATCCACGTCAACAACTTTCATTGACAAATTAGTTGCATTAATCTTTTCCTCACATTTAGGAATATATTTCAATGCATCTTTTTTATTTTTAACAATTGTTTTTTGATCGTCTACGTTTACTACACGTAAAATTCTTCCTTCGCCTTCAACATTTTTAAATTTATCCGCTTGATAAATATTAATTACTCTCGCTAATTCTTGAATTTGCCCAGAATCAACTATAACCAAATCTGATAGGTTAATTTGTTCCAATCTATCATCTTTATGATCAACAATTTTATCATCAACTAAATATTTTACAGTAATAATATTCATAAATTCATCTTTAAAAATAAATTTTCTAAAAATAACTTTTGATTCAAACCTACATTGTATATATTATCAAATCTATAAATTTTTTTAATTATGTTAATATTGTTTTTATTGATATCTTTTTCCAAATATTTTATCCAATCGTGCAACATTTCCTTAATATCTATTTCTTTTTTAACAATTTCATCAACAAGTTTTATTTTCTGATAATTATACCTTGCCGACTGT
>CAZFAN010000138.1:0-2044 GCA_964516525.1 uncultured Candidatus Saccharibacteria bacterium
TTACTTACATATCTAACTTCGGCAAAAATTGAAAGGGATGTAAATAATAACAGAGGGAAAATAATATTCTTTTTCATTTGGTAGTTCACAAATTAATTAAACCTTCATTCAGAAAACCCAGACCGCCAAACCTATGTATTGCAACCAAAAAGCCGTCTTTTGTTTTCCTTTACTTCAAATTAATAAATTAAAAAATAAAAACCAAGCCAAATTTAATTTTGCCATTTTGGGTTCCATACCCCACCCCCTGGTCTGGATGGTACCTTAACAGAGCACGTAGTACGTGAATTACCAGCACCTATTTCGAATATAAAAATTTTTTTGGTATTTTTTTGAGCAATACCTATAGTAAAATCTTACCAAAGCACGGGGGGGCTGTTTTTTATGCACCCCCCCCGTCCAAGGAAAGCTAATATTTTTTATTTTATCTAACCAAAATCATCTTTTTAGTCTCGCTAAATTTACCTGCTTGCAGTTTATAAAAATAAACTCCGCTCGATAGTGAGGGTGCATCAAAAGTTTTTGTGTAATTACCCGCATTAAGTTCTTCGTTTATAAGTGTAGTTACTTCTTTGCCCAATATATCGTATATTTTTAGTGTTACTAATTCGGCTTTAGGTAAAGTAAAGTTAATGTTAGTACTTGGGTTAAACGGATTTGGGTAGTTTTGATTTAATGTAAAAACTAAACTATTGTTTAGCTCGTCTTTTACATCTGTAAATTCGGTGTATTCAACGGTACAATAGTAACCATAAGCAAAAGCAAAACCCTTATTATTGTTAAAAATAATGTTTAGATCCCCATCGGAATTAACCCATATATTGTTTTCCCATCGATATGAATATGCAGAAACCGTATTGTTATTTGCATCATACATATTTTCATATAGCCGATAATTTACCCAAGCTCCGTTTTGCCATTTCTTATGTAATGAAGTTAGCTTATTTCCGTTTGTATCAAATGTATAAGAATACTGATTATAGTTCTCCCATATCCCATTTTGCCATTTCTCAAACAATGAAAATACCCTATTTCCGTTTATATCATAACTAAATGCATATTTAATATAATTCTCCCAAGTTCCGTTTCCCCATAGTTCCATTAAACAGGCAAGAACATTTCCGCTTGAATCATAAGTATATGCTTCTCGACTATTATTTACCCAAATTCCGTTTTGCCACCTCTCTGATATCTTAATTATTCTATTTTCGCTTTCGTCATATTGATTTACATATTGATAAAGATTAACCCAAACCCCATTTCCCCAATATTCATCTATCTCAGTTAAGACATTCTTGTTTTCATCATAGGTGTAAGAATAACGCATTGAATTCACCCAAGCATCGTATTGCCATATCTCTTCTAATTCTGTTATAATATTTCCGTTCGTATCATAGGTATAGGTTATTTGATATTTGGGCACTCCTTCATGCAAAACTGACAATATATTTCCAACTGTATCATATTTATATGTATATTGCCCATAATTCACCCAAGCTTCGTTTTGCCATTCTTCATATATTTCAGTTAGAATATTACCGACATTATCATATGTATATGTTTGCCTTGCTGTACTATCATTAATATAAATCACAGAAGGTTTAAAAAGTATTCCATTTCCATTATTTATTTTTTTTATGTTCTGTTTTTCCAAGAAGAAGATTCCTCGCTCCTCAAAATATTTGTCTTCTTTTTCAAGCCTTTGTTTAGACAAATCACGTTCTCTCAAACCTCTTTCGTTTTGACCGTACATAATTCTTGTAAAAAGCATTAATGTAAAAATTGTAAATACTGCTTTCTTCATAGACACCTCATATAATTGATAACAAGTTTTTCTATGTAAGAAAAAGGAGTATGCTTAAAAGTTGATTTCTATTCATTTTGGGGTCTCCTTTTCCTACCAGAATAATAATTTTGCATTTTTTATAAGAACTATTTGCAAAATAATATTTTTATTTTTCTATGTCAAGATATTTAAAAAAACCTCCTAAGGCAGCGTGGCTCTCTAATGATGTAATTAACATCTGGTCCGCTTTTAATCTCA
>CAZFAN010000139.1:0-2005 GCA_964516525.1 uncultured Candidatus Saccharibacteria bacterium
TGCCTTAGGCTCATGCGCTTGTTCTGGTGGCATAAAAAATTTAGCCAATGACAATACTAAAAAATTAACAAATTATGTTTACGGTAGAAAATATCAAACTAAAATCACAACAAACAAACCAATAGATTATTATATTACTGTTGATTATCATTTGTCAGGCTGCCCAATTAATATCGAGAGTTTAAAACAGTTACTTGCAAATTTAGCGCATGACAAAATACCAGAAGAAACCACCGATAATATTTGTTTAAATTGTAAAATTAATAACAATAACTGTTTTTTACTTCAGGAAAAACCATGCCTTGGACCAATTACAAAAGACAATTGTCACTCACTTTGTCCCAGCAACGGCGTGTCTTGCAAAGGCTGTGCAGGTCCAACTGCTAGTGCAAATCTACAAGCAATAATTACAACTTTTAAAAAGCAAGGAAAAACAAAAAAAGAAATTAAACAAATTCTTTATCCTTTTTTTGGTCACACAAAAGATTATAAAAAGATTTTCCCTAAACCAATTAAAATAATAATTAAAATATAGTCTATGGAACAACTTGTCAGTAATACAACGGGTCGCATTAAAATCAATATTAATTTTCAAACTAATCAAATAAAATTAATTATTGACGAGAATGAACAACTTTTCGAAGGTATATTTATCAATAAACACTATGCAGATATTCCTTATTTAGCTTCTCGCATTTGCTCAAATTGTTCTTTTTCTCACAACCTAGCTTCGATTATGGCTATAGAAAATGCCTTTCAAATCAAAATAAATCCTATTAATAAAAAATTAAGAGAACTAATTTTATATTCACAAATAGTTCAAAGTCATACTCTTCACATATATTTTTTCTCCATCAAAGACTATTTTAATACTCCTGACTTTTTATCGTTAGCACAAACAAATCCAGAAACATTCAACGACATCGTTAAACTTAAAACAAATATTGATTATATTTTAAATATTGTCAGTGGAGGCAATATTCATCCAGTTACTACCACTGTCGGCGGTTTTAGTAAAATACCAAGTATTTCTAATCTTAAAAAAATGTTATCTTGCAGTAAAGACGCCTTAAAAAGTGCTAAGCGTTTAGCAAAAATCTACACTTGTGCTAATTATCCAAATCTACAAAAAGCTACAACTTATTTATCACTTACTAGCCAAAGAGGATACCCTACTATCTCGGACGTCATCGAATCATCAAGCGGTGAAACATTTACAACAAAAAATTATACAAAAAAAATTATAGAGCATATAACAGATTCTCCGGTTAAAAATTCTTACTACAAAAATAAGGAATTCGTAACAGGAGCGTTAGCTCGTCTATCGCTTCATGCAAATAGACTCGCACCACAAGCAAAAAAGATCCATCTTAAAAGTATTAATAAATTTTCTTCATTTCCTGCGTACAATAGTTATCATAATTATTATGCACAAAGCATAGAAATTATCCATTTTCTAGAAAATATTATTGACGCTCTAACTCAATTATCAAATACGTCTAATTATAAATTCTACCCAGTTAAATCATTCGAAACTAAAAAATCAGAAGGACGTATCGTCATTGAATCGCCAAGAGGCTTACTTTATCATTATTATCAACTAGATAAAAATGGCATCATCAAAAACTGCAACATCATTGATTCGTCATCTCAGTCATTAAATAACCTAGAATCAGATATAAAAGTATTACTTGATCAAACATCCAAACTAGACAATATAACACGCTTAGAACTCATCAAAATGCTAATTAGGGCATATGATTTGTGTACCGACTGTTGTGTTCACTGATAACGCATTGTAGATAACAAAAAATTGCTTATTTCTAAGCAATTTTTTAATCTATCTTAACAAAATTATTTATTAATATATGCAGTCATTTCTACTAAACGATTAGTATATCCCTATTCGTTATCATACAAAGCAATAATCTTAATCATATAACCATCTACAACTTGAGATAATGATAGATCAATAATTGTTGAATCATTAGACAACATAACATCT
>CAZFAN010000140.1:0-2002 GCA_964516525.1 uncultured Candidatus Saccharibacteria bacterium
AATCTGGAAAAAGATGTAAAATCAAATTATGAAAATTCAAGTTCTGGGCTCCGGCTGTCCAACCTGTAAAAAATTATACGAAGTGGTACTAAAAGCCGCCAAAGAACTTAATCTAGAAAAACAAGTTGAGTATTTGTCCGGCAGTGAGGGTATTACTAGAATCATGGAGTTGGGGGCGATGAGTAGTCCGGTTTTGGCGATTGATGACCAAGTGGTGATGGCTGGCTTCAGTGGAGATATCGAAAAAATTAAAACTCTAATTGCTGGGAAAAAAAGAAAAACCAATGAAGGTTGTTGCAAAAATAAAACTTGTAGCTGTGGAGGCAGTTGCTAATCATGAGTGTCTTTACACCCATTCAACAGTTCGCTGATTTAGTGACTTATCAATGGTTAAATATTGTCCCACAAACTTATGTGGTCGACGCCCTTAATTTTTTTATTTATGATGTGATTAAAATTGGTTTGCTGATGTTGCTCATTAATACTGTCGTCACAATCACCGAATACTATTTCCCGATGGAAAAGGTGAGGGATATTCTCACCAAAAGACGACTCTATGGATTGGATTATTTCGTGGCAACTTTGCTGGGTATAGTGACCCCCTTCTGTTCTTGCTCATCGATTCCACTTTTTATTGGCTTTATTTCTGTCAAGATTCCCTTAGGAGTTACTTTTGCTTTTTTGATTAGTTCGCCTTTGGTAAATGAAGCTTCTTTGTATTTATTTCCGAGTATTTTTGGTCTAAAAGTCACCCTACTTTATAACGCAATTGGTATTTTGATTGCCATACTAGGAGGCATACTTATTCAAAAAATGAACATGGAAAAATATATTCGTCCAGAGTTTTTGAAATTTAAATCAAGAAAACAGATTGAGGAAAAATATGAGAGTACCAAAGTACCTCTGAAAGATTTAGTTAAATTGTGGCGAGGACAAGTCTTGGAAATTACTAAAAAAATTTTTCCTTATGTTTTACTTGGAGTTGCTATTGGCGCCTTAATTCATGGCTTTGTGCCAGAATCCCTAGTAACTAATTATTTGTCTAGCAAATCTTGGTGGACAGTACCTATAGCCGTGTTACTTGGTGTTCCTCTCTACACTAATTCTATTGGCGTAGTACCAGTGGTTGAAGCTTTAATTAACAAAGGTGTACCTATGGGCGCAGCACTCGCTTTTATGACAGCTTCTACCACCCTCTCGATTCCTTCTGGCTTAATGTTGGCTAAATTGATGAAAAAGGAACTATTAATAGCTTTCTTTGGCATCACCATTATTGGCATCATTTTTATGGGCTATTTATTTAATTTGATTTTGTAAAAATAAAATCATTCTAAAAAACTTCAAACAATTTGAGTTTGGATTTCATTCCTGAAAGGAATTTAATCGCAGATTTTTTAACTTGGAAATATTTTGCCAATACTTCGATGGCGGCCAAATTAGCCTGATTATCTACCGCTTTTTGGGCCACGTAAACATTAAAATTATTCGAATCATTTTTAATAATTCTTGGTTTCTTGGATTTAGGATGAACTGTGACGGAAATTTTCATGATTTAAAAATGCAGTTTGCTTTCGAAAAAATTCGAATTGATTTTGCCCAAAATTTGCAGGGCCGGGCAAAATTTCCCTCAGAATCTCTTTTAACCGCCCATAGAGGCGACCATTTCTAAAGCGAAACTCTGAGCCTCGTTCATTTTGGCGGCAAATTATTTACTATTTAAAAATATCCTTAAAAATTACTTCTAATTCTTTATCTATATTGTTAGGTAATTTTGTATGAGGAATTTTCAAATTTTTTAATACAGCATCAAATCTTTCAAAACCTTTATTACTTCTTAATTCAACCCACTCAACATTTAAACTATTCAACTGTTTTTTATTAGTATCTGATAATTTATCGGCTATAAATATTTTGCTGTCTCTTGCTATAACAGCATCAGCACTCTCAGGATTGCCTCGTCCCATTAATTTTATCTCACACTTATATTGATTTTTTCCTTCAA
>CAZFAN010000141.1:0-2001 GCA_964516525.1 uncultured Candidatus Saccharibacteria bacterium
TATTAATACAATTATACAAAAGACTGGTGGCTCCTCGAGAATTTTCAACAATGCATTACCTGATTCCGTAGTTAATAAATTTGCATTTTCAATAACCACTAATAAATAACCATTATTTGGTTTTAAGATAATTTTATTTTTAATTTCTCTAATTTGTGAAATTTTTATATTCTCACCGTCGCCACCGATACAAAATAAATTATCATTTTCAATTTTTTGCTTCTTAACTAATTGAGAAACAACAGCTTTTCCCTGTTTATGATCTTTACAGACAAATATATACGAACCATTGCAAACATTAATTATTTTTTCCTCAACCATAGAAACATTATACAATTATCAGGTTGAGATGTAAAGAAAGATTGCTTAAAAACACACTTTATGATATTTTATTTTTATTATGAATCAAGACGATCAAAAATTAATTTGTAGAGATTGCGGCAAAGAATTTGTTTTTACGGCTGGAGAACAACAATTTTTCTCTAGTAGAGGGTTTAATCCTCCAACTAGATGCAACGATTGCCGCAAAAAAAAGAAGCAGACACCTAGACAAGCGTCTACACCAGAACATTATTCTGCTCCAAGTGGAAACTATGAAATAGTATGTTCTAAGTGTGGCAAAACAACACAAGTACCTTTTCAACCAAGAAATCCAAAAGGTGTTCTTTGTGCTGCTTGTTTTGAAGAAAAATAATTTATTACTTTTCAGAAGTTTTTAAACACTTAGTGCAGATCAATTTGTTGTTTTTCTTCTGAAGATTAGGATAAATTTTTCTTTTTGTATGATGTAAAGAGTTTGGTCTATTGTATGATGAAGTGGTTGTTTTACCACAAATTTCACATCGTTTAGATTTATTAACAACTTTTTTAAGCATATTCTGCCTTTCTTAAATAATAATTATAATAAAGTAATTGATAGTATATCATATAATTTAACCTTTTTTCAAGATGCTTTTATTCAATTTATTATCAAATCCAATTTTAGCAATAGGTTTTATAGTCGGGATATTACTCGCTATAACTGTACACGAGGCAATGCATGCTTGGATTGCTTTCCGTTGTGGAGATGCAACTGCCAAATTAGAAGGAAGAGTCACGCTAAATCCTTTTGCCCATCTAGACTTACTAGGAACAATCATGTTGTTATTGGTTGGTTTTGGTTGGGGCAAACCAGTATCTATCAATCCAAATAATTTTCGATCTAAATTTGACGAAGTTAAAGTATCTTTAGCAGGAATTGTCGGCAACTTGTTTATGGCTATACTTTTTGCCTTAATTATTCGCTTTATTCCGATGCCAACAACATTTGCACTTGTTTTAGTAATTATTATTCAAATCAACTTAAACCTGATGATTTTTAATTTATTACCCATTCCCCCGCTTGATGGCTCAGCCATATTAAAAGCTATTTTGTCTGAAAATTCTTACAATACATTACAATCATTATCAACACCCTTATTTGTAGCTTTTATATTTTTCTTATATGCCTCCCCGATTATTCCTAATTTTATCAGTAATACAACAACAAAAATTTTATATTTTCTTGTTGGTTAGGTTTACAATATAATTTTATGTTATAATAAATTAAGCTCTATGTTGCTTATTTTCAATTAGGGCAATTATATTTTAATGGGAGTTTTAATTTAATTAATAGATTAAAATAAATTTTATAAACTAAACCTTGTAAAATTTGTCTTATATTTAATCATACAATTTTGTATGATTGTGCGGACACCCACCTACTTTTTTTACTAATTGTTAAAAACAACATGGGGCTATGAATATAATTTATTTATGGCAATGGATTTAATACCAAAATACACAAGAATCACTAATTACAATAAATTAGTTGATAGATTTGTTACTGCCCAGGTTAGACATCCATCAGATAAAGAAAAAGAAAGGATGGGGACAGTTTTTGCTTTGGTGGAAATTTTAAATCCTTGGCATCCCAATGCACAAATTGGTCAAACCATTATCAATACTTTTGTTCGAGAATAC
>CAZFAN010000142.1:0-1985 GCA_964516525.1 uncultured Candidatus Saccharibacteria bacterium
CTGGGAAAAAATAACTATTCTGTGTTTTTGGATGAGCTTAAAAACAAGGATAAAATAGGCCTGTTAGATTTAAACTCAATTCTAAGTCGCCCTGTAATTCAGTCAGTAATACAATATCCAGACTTTTACTTTCAGAAAGGTCAGGATGCCTTGAAAAAATGGATAAACCTAGAAATTAAAGAGGAGCTTAAAAACACATTAATTAGTTTATCAAAGGATTATAAAAAAATTCAGGAAGAGGCAGCTAAGCGAGATGATTTAAAACAAATCCTTGATTTGCTATTTGAAATCACTACCTATTGTGACAATCATGCTAAAGAAAAAAGTACATATAATAGGTATGATGATAAAAGGGCCTTAGCTGATGCTGGAGTTCGTATGAATAGTTGGATAGAAAAACTCATTCAATTCAAATTTACACCAATGGATGTTGGCACAGGCTCAACACAGAATGCCTTTGATTATTTACTTGACCCGCTAAATAATTCGACAATATTAAGTGAAAACCACCGTAAAAATATTTCAGAAAACCTTATTAAAAAAGCATATGATAAGATTAGGTTTGTCGAAGATTTAAAATCATTTTTTGCCCTTTACAATCTGAATGTAATTAACCCATCTAATTATACTCACTTATTAATGTGGATTGTCTATTCATTACAAGATCTATGGAAAGATCAAGTGATTGGATTAATGGCATCCGATGGAACAGGTTGGCAAGATAACTATATTCAAGAAATGGAAGGATATGATGCTGCTATTATTTGGAATAGTAAAAGGCCAAGTGGTACTGGTAAAACATTGAAATTCCTAAAAGATATAATTGATGATGGTGGTTCATTTAATCTATATTACTGTTCGGGGGGCATTGTTACTCATAAAGCAACAATTATAGATTTTGTAGAGAATCAGAAAGAACTTGATCGCAAAAACTGGAGTCAAAAACTAAAAATCTATGCTTATCAGACTGATTTCGTTAATTATAATGATGGGAAAAAGAAGTCATCAATAGTTTTTTTGGCGAATTCATTAGAAAAAATTATTCCAATACCGATTTCAAAATTTGAATTTTATGGAAAATATTCCATTCCAAGACAAGATAATCTATCTCCAATAAAAAGAGAAGCAAGCATTGTGGGAACTATAAATTCAAAAAAATTCAGAGAGGTAATTGAAGACGTTAAAAGCGAAATCAACAGCGATGAAAAGACAAATAAATTGTTTGTGTTTGAGAATTCAAATTCCGACTATGTTTGGATAAAAGATTCACTTGGAATTATTGGTAATTCGGTTTGTCACTATGAAATATCCGTTAATAAAGTCCCTTTTTCATATACAGTGGATGTTCATTTCGAAGGCAAGAACTTATCGGATTATCAGCAATTTGACCCAATTCTAAAAAACTTACCATTTGAACTTAAACGTTTTAAATGGTATAAAAAAGGGGACAGTATTAGGTATGGTAATGGGATTTCATCTAATCATCCAGACTTAATTAAGGAATTAAAATCCCAATTATACTACATCGAAGAAAATATTGGTGATAAATTAAGAGAGATTATAAAGAAGAGTAAACCAAAGCAAATAGATCATAAAATGGATAATAAACTCCCACTAAATCAAATCCTCTTTGGCCCTCCCGGTACAGGTAAAACATTCAATACCATTAACAAAGCTATCGCTATTGCAAATCCGGATTTTGATCTGTCCAAACCTCGAAATGAAATCAAACAAGAGTTTGAAAGGCTAAAGGAAGAAGGTCAAGTTGTATTTACAACATTTCATCAAAGTATGAACTATGAAGATTTTATTGAGGGTATAAAGCCACTCAAACCCAATCAGGGTGATTCGTATTTAAAATATGACGTTCTTCCAGGCATTTTTAAGAAGATATGTCAAGACTCTAAAACTCCAAATTTAGTTGGGTTTTATTCTGCATACGAGAATCTTAAATCAGAACTTACCACTACTGAGCTTTTATCATG
>CAZFAN010000143.1:0-1949 GCA_964516525.1 uncultured Candidatus Saccharibacteria bacterium
CCAGTGTAAATTGATACATTATTTTGAACTTTTACATTATTCCCAAGAACTACATCTGGAGATATTACAACATTTTGTCCAATGTTGCAATTTTCGCCAATTTTACAGCCAGGCATTATATGAGAAAAATGCCAAATTTTTGTTCCTTTTCCAATTTGAGCTCCGTCATCTACAAAAGATGATTCATGAGCATAATAATTTTCTGATTTCATATTTATTCTTTCCATCCAAACGGGTGTTTTGATAGGGGCAATTTCGCCAATGGATGGTAATCACCTTTTAATCCAATGGGAGTAGTGTTCCTTATATCATGCACTATTTGAATAGAATTACGTGCTTCTTCTAGCCCAAACCCTTTACCGGCCAGAATATTTTTGTAGCTTTCAGTGTGAAGCTCAGTAAATCCTTCACTGAATTCAAATTCATTTCCATCAACTGTAATTGAACGATATGTTCTTTTTTCTCCCTGTACAGCATTTGAAGGCAAGTTTTCGGCGTTTATACTTAGAAAGTAGCGGACTCTTGCATGTTCAAGACCTAAATATCCAGCTGCCCTGTCATGAGAATATACATGTACAACATTCTCTTTTACTGGTCCAAATATCCATGAAAGCATATCATAGAAATGTACACCAATATTTGTTGCAACTCCTCCGCTTTTTCTCGGATCACCTTTCCAACTTGTATAGTACCAGTTTCCACGTGAAGTTATATATGTTAAGTCAACATCATAAATCTTATCTGAAGGACCTTGCGCAATTTTTTCTTTCAGATCAATAATTGACTTATGTAGTCTTAATTGTAAAATATTATATATTTTTTTCCCTGTTTCCTTCTCAATGTTTCCTAATTCATCAATATTCCATGGGTTTAACACCAAAGGTTTTTCACAAATAACATCTGCACCCATTCTCATTCCTGACCTCATATGTGAGTCATGTAAGTAATTTGGTGTACATATAGAAACAATATCAATTTGCTTTTCAGTACCAATTAGATTTTTGCAGTGTCTTTCGAATAACTCATATTCAACAAAGAAAGAGGCTTCAGGAAAATAACTATCCATTATCCCAACACTATCAAACTTGTCATAAGTTGCAACAAGTGTGTTGTTTGTATCTTTAATTGCTTTAAGATGTCTTGGTGCAATATATCCACCAGTGCCAATTAATGCGAAATTCTTCATTATTTTATTTTTATAAATTATTTCTTTTTTGGTCAACTACTTTTTTAATTAGTAATATCAGTTTTTCTCTGTTTTTTTCAAGTTCTAAACTGGATAAATGACTTAAAGCACAATAACTATCATTCAATGCCTGTATTTCTTCTTTTAAATCAATTTTGCTCCTAAAATCCTTATAGTTCGTTGTACTTCCAAAAAAATCCCTTGATAGTATAACTACTTCTGATTTTAATCTGAAATGTTCTGATAAAATCAATGACGGATCAATAGCTCCAGAACCATTTTTTAAACGTGCAATACCACCGAATCCGAATTTAATATTATGATAGCAAATTGCTTTAGACAAGTATTCCACTAAACCACCACTTAGAAGTTCAAACATAAAGTCTAATTTAAGGCCTAAATGTAAATCATTTAGTCCTATATGAACTTCATCTATGCCTTTTATTTTTAATATTTCGTTTACTCTCGCCATCGCTTGGGGAGTTTCAAGCAATAATGATGATTTTGCTTTTTTATTAACAAGATTTATGAAAGTTTCAACTTCGTGAACAGTTGTAAACATAGGTAGCATTATAATGTCTGCACCCAAATTGTTAATAGTTTGGATTTCTTTTCCAGAATCTTCGTCAATTGGATTGACTCTTACCTGAAGTTTCGAATTGATTAGGGCTTTTCTAATTTTCTCAACATCAAGTAGGCTATGCTTAGAGATTAAAGTATTCAAATGCCCTTGCCTTTCAACCTTTCCTTTTATTTCAAGGTC
>CAZFAN010000144.1:0-1946 GCA_964516525.1 uncultured Candidatus Saccharibacteria bacterium
TTATTATGATGGGTGTTGGTCCATATATAACAGCGTCAATAATTTTTCAACTTTTGCAAGTTATTATTCCTTCATTTGAACAATTATCTCATGAAGGGGAATACGGAAAACAAAAGATCAATCATTACACTAGAATTGCTACCGTACCATTAGGTCTACTGCAATCATATGCAATGATCGTATTACTACGCAACCAAGGCGTCATCATAGATTTAAATACGTTACAAATTATTACAACTATTATCGCCATGACCGCTGGAACAGTATTGGTTATGTGGCTCGGTGAATTAATATCCGAAAATGGCATTGGTAATGGCATGTCTTTGATTATTGCGCTTGGAATTATTGCGAATGTGCCATTAAGTATCGTTCAAACAGCAGCTACAGGTGACACAACACAAATAATAACAATTATTGGTATTGTAGTTGCAGCAATTTTAGTAATTGCAGCAATAATTTATATTACAGAAGGAGAACGACGCATTCCTGTAACTTACGCTCGTCGAATCAGAGGTAACAAAACTTACGGTGGAGTTGACACCCATCTACCAATTAAAGTAAACATCGGCGGAGTTGTACCAATTATTTTCGCATTATCAATTATGATTGTTCCTAGCATGATTGCCAAATTTTTCGCCAATGCAAAATCAGAATCAATTGCCGCAGCTGCAAAATATATAGAAACCCTTTTTCAAAATAATTTATTTTATGGAATTTGTTATTTTATCCTTGTTGTTCTTTTTTCATATTTTTACGCTTCTATTGTTTTTCAACCAAAACAAGTTGCTGAAAATCTACAAAAACAAGGCGGTTTTATCCCTGGACTACGTCCTGGAACCGAAACTGCAACTTTCTTACATCAAACCGTCAATAAATTGGTATTAATCGGAGGATTATTTTTAGGATTAATTGCAGTTTTACCTTATATTGCACAAGCTATTACTGGCATTAGTACTATTGTTCTCGGCGGAACTGGAATATTGATTATAGTTTCTGTTATTATAGACACAATGAGACAAATTAAATCTCATTTGGTCATGCACAGTTACGATAACTATTAAAATATTTTTTATATTATATGAAAAGTAACAAACAAATTATATTTATTTGTATTTTATTAGTAATTGTTGCAATAGGCGTTTATTATTATTTTGATAAAAACAAATCAAACAATCAACCGATATCACAATCCAGTGCCTCTCAAATACAAACTTCTACCGTTTCTTCACCTTCCATAACAGCAAAAAAAGATGAACTGAGTTACGATGGAACGCTTTATTACACCAATGTATCTAATAATATTTACGAAATATATAATAAAAAAAGTTCTAATAATCCAACACTGATTTTTACTGACAAAGATGAAAACGAAAAAATTATCTATACTCCGTCCATGTCTTCAAATGGTAAAATTATAGTTGTTATGGCGGCCCCAGATCAAAATTTTAATGCAAGTCTTTATAGTATTAATGAAGATGGCTCTGGTCAAAAGACAAAAATTATAAATAAATTTTCTACTTCACAAGCTCCAGTAATCAATAAAGATGGTTCTAAAATTGCTTATGTAAATTTTTCCAATGCTGAATTCGAATATGGATTTTCTTTATATGTTTCAGACACCGACGGTAACAATAAAGTTAAAATTGACACTGACCCATCTTTAATATCTAATTTTATATTTAATTTTGATTCAAATAGTTTGATTTATCAAAAAAACAATAAAATTTATCAAACAAGTCTTGATGGAAAGAATACTAATATGCTCTATGAGCTATCTTCAGAAAACAAAATAACTGGTCTATGTAATAATGTTAAAACGACGGATCTTCTAATAACACTTCAAAATAAAATTCTTAAACTTAACATCGATACAAAAAATGTCGATACGTTATATGAATCAACTGAAGACACACAACTTAATAATGCATACTTTGTAAGTACAAACG
>CAZFAN010000145.1:0-1916 GCA_964516525.1 uncultured Candidatus Saccharibacteria bacterium
TTTTTGGGTAGATTCGTGAATGATAGTAATACCATTGAGCAGGACCTTCTCATGCTAGGGAAGCCATGGAGAAGAATGCTTTAAGGTATTTACGATAATTGCCGATAAGTGCCACAGAGGGGTAAGGGTGGATATGGAAGCCATAGAATTATTAAGCCCAACAGTCAAAAGAGCATTATCCGCCGTAGGCCATAAATTAAAGGAAGGGCGAGTTGCTTTTTTTCTGGGTGCGGGTGTCGATATAGCGCTTTCAAATGGTTGGCTTGACGCTGGGAAAATGCCAAATTGGTTGGATTTGGTAACCAACTTATACAAAGAAGCTGCTGATGGTGATGGGAAATATGCAGCTAGCGATATGGAGTTAAAAAATACAATTGAATTATGGCCATCTGAAGTAGCGTCTATTGTCCGCTGCTGGAAAGGCGATCAAGCGTTCTTTAAATCATTAAGCGATCAATTAGAGGTAAATAAAAAGAAAAGACCACACCTTGTTTATTCAGATAAATTGTGCGGGATGCTATGCAATTCAAATCTAATTGTAACAACTAATTATTCAAAGCTAATAGTCGATGTGCTTCGGGATTATATTAAGAGGCACAAGCTAGGAAAGGATATTATTATCTATAACAGAGAGGATTTGCCATCATTTTATATGCCTAGACCGTCAGAGATACCTAACAAAATATATATCTTATATCTTCATGGAAGATGCTATGAGCCGAGCTATCCAATTCTTGATGCTTGGGGCTACTCTTTAGTTGAAAATGACGACAGATATTATTTTAAATTTCTTCAATCTTTATTCAATCAAAGAAGCATAGTGTTTATTGGATTTTCATGGAAAGATATCTTGATAAGACGCGCTGCGGCTATGGCCCAAACGAACCAACAATATATATTGAATTCTCATTTGTCTCTTGATAAACGTGATTCGATTCCTGAAAAGTGTAGCCTTGCAAGGCGGTTGAGTAATGCGATGCGGGCTGCATATGGCATAACTATGATTCAAGCCCGCGAAGAAGACCAAACGAAATTAATTGAAACAATATGTAGTCAGGCAGAAATACCAAAGAGTAATAGTCTAAAAAAGATCGCAGAATATTTTGACTATTGTGGAGATTTTGAATCTCCCATGCATTACAAGTATTTAATGTCAATATCGAAGAAACATAATGATAGTCCAAAAGAGCGGATTAGCCAGGGAATAATAGCTATTGTCAATTTGCTAAAACGAGAACTCGCAAAGGATATTAATCACGACAAATGGCTATTATGTGCGCGAGTAGAAAGACACTTGCGGCATCATTTGTGGTTGTACTGTCAAGAGAATAAGGCAGAGGGCAACAGGGGTAATGTATGGAAAGATCTATTTAATAAATCAAGAATTGTAAAATGGGCAGAGATTCCCGATCGCATTAAGTTTGATTTCATTGTTGGTGGATATGAAACAGGCGTGATTACTAATAAACTAGAAGCTTGGCTATCTAAAAAACCAGCGATAAAGCCAAGTGACCCAGTTTTTCAAGATAGATTGGATTGCGTATATAGAATCTATGTTGAGTATAACAATAAAGACACACCAACTGGGAAGTATGATGAATTGATATCGTCACTGTTGCGATGCGGTTGGGAAAGTATGGCCGCTAAAGTGATGTGTGATAAAGTTAGTGCATTGGCCGAAAAAGCAAAATCAACTGCTACAATTACGCCAGCTGAAATATTGCAAAATGCGCAACGTGCCGAAGCAATAGCGAGGACTATTGGTTGCATAAGACGCCGTGTCAAGGCTGATATTTTAGCAGCGATGTGGGATCCAAATCCAGTAGCAGCCAGGGAACGTTTGTTGCGAAGATTAATGATTAATAATCATGGATGGCTTATTGAACCCGGCCTTGTTTATGCGATTGGAATTGGAT
>CAZFAN010000146.1:0-1916 GCA_964516525.1 uncultured Candidatus Saccharibacteria bacterium
AAATATAATTACAAGAGTTAGCCAGAATAAATTTCTCGGGGACTTTAGTAAACTTTAGTCTTTTTCTGCTGTGCATATTGGAAATTTGCTGACACACTAATCTTTCCACCTCGATATGTTTTCTTTTCCCATTTAACATATTGATGAATTCGTGGTTAACAAATAGATCTGAGCGATTAAAGTTATATTCTTTAATATCACAACCCTTTATTAGCCTGTAGTCGGTTTTTTGCTTGGTTATATATCCTTTGCCAAGAGTAAGATCCAATTCTCCTCGCAAGTTTAATAAGTCAGTAAAATCTTTTATCCTATTAAATTCATTAATTTTTCTTAATATACTCCATCCGATCTCATTTTCGGTAATAATTGGCATTGTAGAAGAAATGTTTTTAATAAATTCTTTCTGTAACACAATTAGATTCTTATTAAAATCTGATTTACTTTTAACATTCGTGTTAATTGTTATGAGTTCACTACTGCTATTTTTATTTATATTGAAGAAACAAAACGATTGAGTGATATCTGGGAAAAAATCGTTTTTTTCTGGAATAATATTTAGTGTGGATGTCTTAAAATTGTTGAATATTAGTTTTCTCAGCTTCTCACTTTGTAAATCATTTAACAGCGTGTTCGGAATAAGAAGCCCAACTACACTCCCATGATGCGTATAATTTTCAATAATTTCTTCCACAAAAATTTTATAATAATTCAGCGTTCCTTCATTGTACTTGTAGAAATTATTTTTTTTAATTTCTAAAACTAATTTTTTCGTGTCTAATGTGTCCTCACCTGAATATTTATTTGAGTTAGCCTTTAACAATTTATATGGGGGATTAGTAATTACAATATCAAAACCGTTTTTTATATTAAAAATTTCCCTAGGACTATTTTTTTCTAAGCCGTACTTTGTTTTCTTAAATAATACATCGCCTACATAATAGTTTTTAGATGGAAGTGTAATATCTATTTTATATTTAAATTTTACATAATTCGGAATTATTTTCCTCAGAAGACCAATTGCTTCTTTATCAATATCTGAACAATATATTTGATTAATTATTTTTTGCAGTTCAGGCTTGTTCATGATTTTCGCTAATTGCATAATATAGTCGATATATGCAATAACGAAAATCCCAATGCCCACACAAGGTTCGTAAAAAGTTTTTTGAGAAAGTTCATTTTTTCCCCACTTTACGAGCGACAAACCATCTCTTACTAGTCTTTTTGCTATTTCATAATCAGTATAATATATTCCGAAATGTTTTCTTTCATCTGTTTTTGAAAACTTATTCGATTCTTTTTTCTTTTGATGAACAAAACCTATTAACTGCACTAGATATATTGGATCTTTATCTATCTCTTTTTTAATTTGATCGAAAAGAAAATCATCACAACTATCTTCAATGAGTGGCTTATCAGTGAAATAACTTAAAAGTTTATCAATCAATTGATTTTGGTTCTTATACTTAATACATACTGAATTATATAATTGAAATATTCTTTTCATTTTATTTACTAACTCATTTTTATCAGATTAAGAGTGCCGGCAGGCATCATATATATGATAGCATATTGGTAACAGTTAACATAAACAATTAGCCATCTAGCTAATTAATGACGCAAATATAATATAAGTCAAATAATATTTAGAGCTTTATTTTAATATATATTTATGCTATTATAGACCTGTTAGTAACAATTTGTTTATGTAAACCTAACCCTTATATATTCACTATGTAAGGTATGGTTTTAAATCCCGCTACAGAACAATGTGCTCGTCGTCAGAGCACCTGTAGCGGGTCATAGCTCGAAAGGGTTATGGGTGGCGTAAGCCATCGCTGGCGGCGAGTTTTTGTTATTAACCGCCAGAAATACAAAAAACCCGCTACAGATGAAAGTAATATTGAATTACAATT
>CAZFAN010000147.1:0-1904 GCA_964516525.1 uncultured Candidatus Saccharibacteria bacterium
TTTGACTAGTTTTGATACTATTGCTCCATCTGCTTTGCCTTTTGTAAGTGGCATAAGCGCTCCCATAACTTTACCCATATCTTGTGGGCCTTGAGCATTTATTTTTACAATAGTGTCGTTAATAATTGTTTTAATTTCTTCTTCGCTCATTTGTGTAGGGAGATAATTATTGAGAATAGATAATTCCTTTTCTTCTTTCTGTGCTAATTCTTCTCTACCTGCTGATTTGTATTGTTCTATAGAATCTTTTCTTTGTTTTGCTTGGCTAGCGATAACACCAATAATATCATCTTCTGATAAAGCTGTTTGTAGGGCAATTTGTTTGTTTTTTATAGCACTAGATAACATACGCAATGTTGATAATGTATCAACGTCTTTATTGCGCATAGCATTTTTTAAGTCTTCGGTAATTTGATCTTGCAATTTCATATATGTCCTTATATAAAATAAGAATTTATTTATTAATAACCGCGGAGAATTTTTTTGATAGAATTTTTTCTAATTGCAGCAGCACGTCGCTTAGATCGAGATACTTTTTTCTCGACAAATTGTCGTCGTTTTGCTTCAGAAAGAATACGATTCTGTTGTACATCGCGATAAAATTTTCTTAAAAGTATTGATAATTCCGCTTTTTTCTTTCTTTCATCGTACATAAAGTAAATTCACCTGCCCTTCAAAAATAAAGTATTATGGAGCAATTATAGCAAAAAATAATACTTTAGTCCACTTTTAATTGATTATTAGGCCATATTATTTAATTTTTTGCCACCTAAAACATGTAAGTGAATATGATCTATTAATTGTCCTGCGTGTTTTTTTACATTGAAAACAAGACGATATCCATCATCTGAAATATTGTATTTTCTGGCAATGTTTTGTGCAGTTATAATCATATGCCCAAGGAGTAATTGGTCTACCTTTTTTGCATGATCTATGGTTTCAATATGTTTTTTAGGTATGATAAGAATATGGACTGGGGCCTTAGGCGATATATCGTGAAATGCAACTACTAAATCGTCTTCATAAATAATTTTTGCAGGTATTTGTTTTTGTGTAATTTGGCAAAAAATACAATCATTCATTATTTATAAATCTAAATTATTTTTAAAGATATTATGATAAATTTCACGACGACTAACAAGTCCAATAACTTTATTATTTTCAACCACAGGTATACGATTGTATCCTTTTGCAAGCATAAGAGCTCCAGCTTTCATGATTGGAGTTTGCGGAGTTACTATCAGAAGATCTCGATTCATAAAATCTTTAACTTTTTTTGTTTTGAGATTTCTGGCTTGTTGCTCCATTTCTTCAAAATTGTTCGGCAAAACATCTTTTTTGATGTAATCTTGATAGCTAGGATGTAGAGCACGAAATACATCTTTTTCGGAGATAATGCCGACAATTTTCTTTTTGTCGTTGATAACTGGCGCACCGCTTATTGCATTGTCATAGAGAACTTGGGCAGCTTTAAACATGGAGTAATCACTTTTTAGTGTAATTACTTTTTTTGTCATGACTTTTTCTACAATCATATATTTTTTTATTTACTTTTATTTTTTGGTGAAAAAACAAAAATATATAAGATTTCTAGAAGGCCAATAGTATTTACTATTAGCAATATGATAAACCAAGGTTTACTTTGGTTGCGTGCTGCTTTCCATAATGCAATCCCTTTCCATACTAAACTCCAAAGCATAAGAAGCATGATTAACCATGAATATTGTAAATATGGATCCCAAATTGTTGTTGTGCAAGTGTTCATAAAAGAAATATTTATTTAAATATTATTGAAAAAATACTTTGTTTTTTGGGTTGATGATTAGCTTTTAAATAATTAACCCAGTTTTCTTTTATCCAAATCTTCTCTGCTTTTAATATATCTGTAAGTCCACGTTCGCGCA
>CAZFAN010000148.1:0-1871 GCA_964516525.1 uncultured Candidatus Saccharibacteria bacterium
CGGTATCATATAATCTTTTGCTATTTGTTCTCCCAGTTTCCACCTTATCCAATCTATAAATTTATTTGGCATTTTTTCCCCCAAATTACATCCCGCCTTAAAAATAGACAACAAATATTTAACCTGTTTATCAATTGGTAATTGCCATATATTGGATTCAAATGGATAATCTATTTCGTTTTTTCCAATTTTAATTGTTGAAACTCTCTTGAACTCACTCCATTCTTCTTTTGGTAAAAATTTAAATATAAAATCAATCGCTTCTTGGTTTTTGGTATCTAAAAAATGTCCACCTCCAATATCAATTGGAGAATTATCAATTACTTTACTTCTACAAAGACCTCCGGCTTCTGCGTTTTTTTCTAAGACAATAAACGAATCCTCTCCTAGTTCTAAAAGCTTATTTGCAAAGGTTAATCCAGCTGGGCCAGCTCCTATAATAATGTATTTTGTTTTTATATTTTTCATGATTATTTAGTTATCATGTAACTTTATCATAAAATAATAAATGTTTTTGATTCAGAATTGTATTTCTGTGGTATTATTTTTACTAGACGTTAATTTGTATATTTAGAAAAAGGTTATTAAAATGCAAAAAAACTCAAAAATTTACGTGGCCGGACACCGCGGCTTAGTAGGTAGTGCCATTGTCCGAGAACTTGAAAAACAAGGCTACACCAACATTCTCAAAAGAACCAGAAAAGAATTAGACTTAATGAGTCAAGTCGCTACGGAAGAATTTTTTGCAGAAGAAAAGCCAGAATATGTTTTTTGTGCTGCTGCAAAAGTAGGTGGGATTTGGGCGAATAAAAATCAAAAAGCTGAATTTATTTACGAAAACTTAGAAGTCCAAAATAACCTAATTCACAATGCTTATAAATTTGGTGTTAAGAAATTATTATTTTTAGGTTCTTCATGTATTTATCCCCGCCAAGCTCCTCAGCCTATTAAAGAAGAATATTTACTTACTGGCCCATTAGAAGAAACCAACGATGCCTATGCCATTGCCAAAATAGCTGGGATTACCATGTGTCAAAGTTATAACAAGCAATATGGCACTAATTTTATTTCAGTCATGCCAACCAATCTTTATGGTATCAATGATAATTTTGATTTAGAGAGTGCTCATGTCTTGCCTTCTCTCCTCCGAAAGTTTCATGAAGCCAAAGTTAATAAGCAAGCTAAGGTAGAAGTTTGGGGCACAGGCAGTCCAATGAGGGAGTTTTTGTACGTCGATGACTTGGCTTCTGCAGTAGTTTTTCTAATGAATACCTATGATGGTTCAGAGATTGTGAACATTGGCACAGGTGAAGATTGTACGATCAAAGAATTAGCAGAAATGATTAAGGAAGTGGTGGGCTACGAAGGCCAAATTTATTGGAATACTAGTAAGCCTGATGGCACACCGAGAAAATTACTTGATGTGAGCCGTTTAAATAAACTAGGCTGGAAATACAAAACTGATTTCAAAACAGGATTGAAGAGGACTTATGAGTGGTATGTTAAAAAATTTTGTAAATAGATTTTTAAGAATTTTTTTTATTTTTAATCAAGATCATACAAGAAATAAATTTATTTTACGTAAAGAAATGACTGCGTCTGAGCATCTGAATATGATCTCTATTATTGGGAAAAATGTTTTTTGTGAAAAAGAATTTAAAATTTATTCTGGACATAAAAACATAGAGATTGGTAGCAATGTATATTTAACTGATGTTCTGTTAAATGCTGGAGATAATGAAGGTAAAATAAAAATTGAAGACTTTGTTTTTTTTGGACATCACGTTCAAGTTCTAGCGAGAAGTCATAATTATTTCGAGTTAGGATTGAAAAGACAGACTAGCATTATTGAAAAGCCGATTTTGATAAAA
>CAZFAN010000149.1:0-1859 GCA_964516525.1 uncultured Candidatus Saccharibacteria bacterium
AAATTATATAACTGGACAAGTATTAGTTGTTGATGGTGGTTGGACGCTAAGATAAGTTATGTGTATTTTTTGCGGTGGACAATGTGGTGGATCTGTTGAATATTTATTTAATCTTATGGCAATTATAGGTGTCCCATATTTTGTTATGATTATTTCACGAATGAGGACAATAAAAAAAATAAACAAGCTAGAAAATCTTTTTAGTCTATCCAAAATAATATTGAAAGTTTCTTTGCATCAATCAAAAATTAAATTAAACAGAGACGGATTTGAATCCGTCTCTGTTGGCATGCAGATATTATAGCTTGTCTTTATTTTTTTAATTCTAAAATTTGTTCTTTTACTACCTTCAAATCCGCTTCTAGATTTTTTGCTTCTTCTTCCAAATCTTCAATTTCTTCATCTTTAGTAAGACAAGTGCGTCCAGAAAATTTACCTCTTCCATAACCTCTACCACAACCTAATCCACGTCGTAATCCTCTTCCACAATTACCCACCCCTTTTCCTGTCATAGGACCTTGTCCTTGAGGACCGGTTTGATCTAATTTTGGCATAATTATCCTTTCTTTTATTTTTTAAAAGATTCGACCACATCTTTTTTATATTTAAAGTTCTTTTTAAAAATAATATTATGTCCTTGGAATATATTTATAGCTTTACTATTAACTAAGCTATCAGCAATTTTTTTTCTTGCCGATTGTAATATTCGCACAATGGTTGGGCGCGATATATTCATTTTTTTGGCAACTTGTATTTGTTCTAATCCTAATAAATCTTTTAATCTTATGGCTTCTAATTCATCACCAGACAGTTTGACTTCTTCTAAATTTGTCATTGGTATACCTCTTGGCTTAAAATAATTAGTTTTAGGCCAATAGTTTATACATCTTTTCCTAATGGGTCTAGGCATAAAATAATAATAAATTATATTAATATAATTATAAACATATGTTCATAACTTGTCAAGTATTATAGGTATGATATGATTAATTTAATATTAATTAAATTGAAAGAGTATTCATGATTATTGGAATTCCGAAAGAAATTAAAAATAAAGAAAATCGTGTTGGTATGACACCAACTGGAGTGGCAAAATTAGTCAAAGCAGGTCATGCCGTTTACATTCAAAAAAATGCAGGTATCGGTAGCGGATTTGCTGACGCAGAATATAAAACAGCAGGTGCTAAAATATTGCCTACTGCCAAAGCAGTTTATGATATTGCTGATATGATTGTAAAAATCAAAGAACCTTTAGAGCAAGAATTTTCTCTAATTAAAAAAGGTCAAACAATTTTTACATATTTACACTTAGCAGCCGAAAAATCTCTTACAAAATTCTTAATCAAACAAGATGTCACAGGAATTGCTTATGAAACAGTAGAAACTTCCGATCGTCGTTTGCCGCTTTTAGAGCCAATGAGTCAAGTTGCAGGTAGAATGAGTGTACAAGTAGGAGCTCATTATTTGGAAAAAACCAATGGTGGAAGAGGAGTATTATTGGGCGGTACGGCAACTGTTGCTCCAGCAAAAGTCGTAATATTGGGCTATGGATTTGTTGGGTCCAATGCAGCACAAATGGCCAAAGGTCTTGGTGCTGACGTTACAATATTGGACGTTGATGATAAAAAAATTGCTAGTATCAATAAAGAAAAAAATCCATTGTTTAAAGCCAAAAAATCCACTCAATCAGTAATTGCCAAAGAGATTAAAGATGCAGATTTGGTGGTTGGCGCAGTTTTAATTCCTGGTGCTAAAGCGCCTAAGCTAGTAACAAAAGACATGATTAAGACTATGAATCATGGTGCAGTAGTTGTTGATGTGGCAATTGACCAAGGCGGATGCATGGAAACATCAAAACC
>CAZFAN010000150.1:0-1819 GCA_964516525.1 uncultured Candidatus Saccharibacteria bacterium
ATGGTTATCAGAGCATACGACCCATGTTTATACTGTGCAACACACACAATGGACGGTCAAATGAGACTCGCTACAGTTGAAGTATACGACAGTGAAGGACACCTAGTTAAAAAATTATAAAAAAAATGATGCAAAAATGAACTCAAACACAACAAAAGAAAAATAATATTTTTTGGGGTTTGAATTCATTATTTTAGTAATAAATAATTATTAAAATTAGGATAAACACTAGGCACTGGTTCGCCTGTCGAAGCATCAACCTGCTGAAGAAGATTGTCAATATGATTGCTTGTATATTGCGCGATACCAGAAATTTTTAAAGGATATACAGGTTTGTCAGTACTAAAAGTAAATTTTAACGGAGAAATATTTCCTGAATTTAATTTATTATTTATGTTGGCGTCTTTTAGGGCGTCTTCATTTATCTTAATAGCAGTGAATGTCCAACCAAGTCGAATATAGTCTTCAAGTATATATTTTCCTTCTTCAGGATAAGAATAATTATTCTCTTTTAAATAATTGAATAATGCATCTTTATCGGTTGATTGTAATATCTTCAAATCATAATAACCAATCTTTTTTTCATCTATGACAGTTACATCAAGAGCTGCTTTGCCACTTTCTGCCTGTGAATTTACATAAGTTCTTGGCGTCATTGTTTCTTTAACCTCTGTCATTTTTTCCAAATTAGTAAAAAAATCTTTAGAAATTTTTGTAACTTGTGGCTCGGTGGGAGTGGGAACAATCCAAGTAAATTCTTTGGCGTCTCCATAATAACTAGTAGATAAAACCATAGATTCTTGTGAATTATCAAAAAAGATTGCTGCTTGCTGATCTGTTTCGTAAATATAGTATCCTGGCTGAGGGATATAAATACCGTCAGCTAATGAACTGGCTGGAATAGCAAACAAACAAATTGCTAGTACTAAAATAACATTGATAATAATTTTTTTTGTTTTCTTAATAAAATTATTAATTAACATATTCCTCCTTGAGTATATTAATAAGTTTTTTCTTTTGGGCGATATTGCAGAGCTTCTGCAATATGGCTTGACTTGATTATATCAGATCCATCTAAATCAGCTATGGTACGAGAAATTTTAACTATACGATAATAACTTCGCGCCGAAAGATTGAGCTGTTGCATAGCCTGTGTAAGTAAAGTTTTTGATTGCTTGGAAAGAGTGCAAAATTCTTTGATATTTTGTTGATTCATCTCTGCATTGGTAAAAATTTGCTGACTTCTTTTAAGCTTACTTAAACGCTTATATTGTATTTTGCGACAAGCAGAAATTTGCTTTTTAATATCATGTGAGCTAGTTGATATTTCATCTTTAGTGAGTTTTTCGATTTTTACACGTGGAATTTCTAAATGAATATCAATACGATCTAGTAATGGCCCAGATACTCTTTTTTGATACTTAATAATTTGGTGAGTCGAACATGTGCATTGTTTTGCACTGTCACCATAATAGCCACAAGGACAAGGATTTTGCGCAGCAACCAGCATAAAATTTGCCGGAAATGTCAAGGATCCTTGGGCACGCGAAACTGTAACAATTTTATCTTCCAATGGTTGTCGTAGACTTTCTAGTACTGTACGAGGAAACTCTGGAAATTCATCTAAAAATAATACTCCTCTATGAGAAAGAGTGATTTCACCTGGTCGTGGCCAAGCACCTCCACCAACAACAGCGATGTGACTAGCTGTATGGTGTGGCGCACGAAACGGTCGCTCGAGCATAAGTGGGGTATCGTGTGGCAATAATCCAGCAATTGAATATATTTTGGTAACCTCTAGAATTTCTTCTTGGGTCAT
>CAZFAN010000151.1:0-1791 GCA_964516525.1 uncultured Candidatus Saccharibacteria bacterium
AAATACCTTCTGATTTTAATGATGAAGTTGAAGTTATCTTATATACCGATGCCATCATCTTTGCAATCTTTTCAGTTATAAATTTTGTTCTTGCCATTTTTGGTAAGCCAATTTTGTCAGAAATCTATGGATTTGCAGTTAGCTATGCGATTGCTTTTAGAACGCAATTTTTGACGAGCATAGCTATCTGGGTGCTTGCAAATATTGTTTATTTTTTTCCCGCAATTGAAAAAATGACGAAAAGAGGTGAAAAAAAGTGAAGAAAGGGATAATTGTTCTTCTGCATGGCCTTGGTGGATCGGCAGATGATTTCAATGATTTAGCCAAATTGTTGCCAAAAGAATTTGAGATTGTTGAAATTTCGATCCCAGGTCACGCCAATCCGGAAACTCTGCGAGATATAGATTTCACAGAGATGTTTCGGATTTTAGTTGACCAACTATTAAAATATAAAAATATAATTTTCGTTGGTCATTCATTCGGTAGTATTTTGGCTTTAGCTTTGGCAAAAATATTAAAACCCAAAGCTTTGATATTGATGTCAACACCATGTCACTTTGCATGGTATGAAAAGATTGGCATCGATTTTTTGTCATGTTTGCCGTGGAAACTACCAAGTGGTGCTGGGATAGAGCACCAAATCAGAAAAATTTTTCGTAAAGAATGTACTTTTGAAAACAGAAGTCATTTGTATTACTATGGTAAATCCTTAAAAAAATATATGGACTTTACCATTGATACTATGAAAAATTTAAATGCCATACGCTGTCCTGTTTTGCTACTGTGTGGCAAAAATGACAAGGTAATAAACACGAAAAATTCAAATAGAATTTTTCACTTATTGCCTTGTAAAATAAAAAAAGAAGTTGTGTGTATTGATACCGGCCACATGATGTTAGCTGGTCTCAATGCACAAAATACATTGATAAATATTTTATCTTTTATTGACCATATAGGGAATTATATTTAATAATTCCCTTTTTTATTTGTATTTTTTGCAAAACATGCAATGATATTATTAATGAGTAAAATAAATATTGGTCTACTACATGGTCTTGGTGGTGGACTAGGAGATTTCAATAAGTTAAATCAAGAACTTATTCAAAAGGGATATAATGTTTTTAAAATTGACATTCCTGGCCATGAATCGCCAGAAATTTTAAAAAATATGAATTCTGCAAAGATTATTAAAAATATTAAATCAAAAATTTCTCAATATAAAAATATAGTACTGCTTGGCCATTCCTTTGGAGGAAGTCTAGCAATCAATTTAGCGTCGTTGGTCCGACCGCTGGGAATTGTTTTATTCTCTACTCCATATTATTATGATTACTCCACTCGTATTATCGGTAAAGGATTAGCAAAGTTATCTATTAAAATTCCAGCTATTAGAACAAAAGATATTATTTTTGCTAAAAATATCAGTACGTCATACAAAAAACATTCATATTATTATCTTAAAACTTTTTCATGGTTTATGGATTTTGTCTCTCAAACCAAACATAAAATTAAAAATATATCTTGCCCATCCCTGATTATCTGTGGAAGTAAAGATAGTATTATTCATCATTCACATTCACAAAAAATATTTTCTGATATGATTGCTACGCAAAAAGAACTATATATTTTACCAAATAGTGGACACATGATTATGCATGATCTTGATGGTAAACAAGCTCAGCAAAAAATATTTCAATTTCTTGATAAGATAAAGTATGAATGTAATTCGTCTTTTTGAAGCAAATGTGTTAATTTTAATATATGAAAACAAAAGTTATTGCAACAATAGGA
>CAZFAN010000152.1:0-1781 GCA_964516525.1 uncultured Candidatus Saccharibacteria bacterium
TGAATATTTATTTAAATTATATCAAAAAAATACAAATAACTATGTATGTGGAAAATGCTATTAGTTATCAGAAAATTCTATTTTTCTAGTAGCCGTAGGAGGGTCAAGATATACGGTACTTTCACTATTATCAAAAGTACCTTTTTGGATTAATCTATTGCTTGCTGTATCAACTGCATTATTAAATAAATGTAATAGTTGTTCGTTATCACTGGCAGTACCTTTGTTTTGTTGTATTTCTTCCAGACATTCCTTCATTTGGTCCTTTACAATTGATTGCGCCTGGCTCTTGGTTAGATCCTTATCATATACATCATTGAAATGATTAAGTGGCCATACTTTCATAAAATTATGCAAGTCATCAAGACTGAAACTTAGTTTTATTTGTTGTTTAATTTTCTGTAATCTATCAATTTTTCGTATTTCTTCAAAAACTTCGCGCATTAAAAATTTCATATAAGAATTTTTTTTGTGATTCTAATGCTTCTTTATTATTGACAATGTTTTGACTGTCCAATTGCTCAACTGGCATTTTTACCTCCAAAAATAAAGTTTATTTTTAAAAATATTTTTTAAAAAATTGATAAAAATTATTTACCGCAGCATTTTTTATATTTTTTTCCGCTGCCACAAGGACAAGGATCATTGCGACCAACTTTTGCAGTTTTTGTAGAAGTCTGACTAACTGTACTATTGTTAGTTGATTGTCTAACTGTAACAGAAACTCCGCCTTTATTAGTTGTTATGGGAGCGCTTACTGCTGCTTGCTCTTGATTAATCACTGATTGCTGAATAGCTCCACCGGAAAGTTGTTCTGAAGCTCCCTGTAGTTGCATATTTTTTGGCCCGTCATTTTTTGTTGCAACGTTTGGCGCTTTACGAATTTCTATTTTTGAAAGCATATCGATAACTTGACCTTCAATAGCTGCAATTAATTCTTGGAAAAGATTGTAGGCTTCTTGTTTATACTCCAAAAGAGGATCACGTTGACCATAACCACGCAAACCAATGCCCTCACGTAATTCCGTCATAGTATTTAAATGCTCAACCCATAATACATCAATTGTTCTAAGATATACCATTTTTTCTAACTGATGAATATTTGTTTGATCGAGTGTTAAAACTTTTTGTGAATATTTTTCTAATTCTTCTTTTGTCATAATGGATTCAAGCTCATCATGAAGCCAAGTATCTTTAGTTGCATCGAGCATGAGAATCTTTTTTCGTTTGCGGTAAATCACTTCACGATGTTTATTCATCACATCATCGTATTCGACAAGATGTTTTCTAATATCAAAGTTATGTCCTTCAACTTTACGCTGTGCTTGTTCGATAGATTTGCTGATCATACTATGTTTAATTGGCTGGTCCTCTGGTAAACCTAATTTTTCCATAATACCTTTGATGCGATCTCCACCAAAAATACGCATAAGATCATCATCCATGGAAACATAAAATTTACTTTCTCCTGGATCTCCTTGTCTTCCTGCACGCCCGCGAAGCTGATTGTCTATACGCCTTGATTCATGTCTTTCGGTACCCATAACGCAAAGCCCACCGAGCTTGGTAACTTTTTGATGTTCTTTCTCCCATGCAGGAATATCTGCTTTATTCCTCGGTGCCTCGCCGCCTAGAATAATATCAACGCCACGTCCGGCCATATTGGTTGCCAAGGTTACTGCGCCAACTTTACCAGCGTCAGCAATAATTTTAGCTTCTGACTCATGATGTTTAGCATTAAGCATATTATGTTTGATGCCATTGCGTTTTAATAATTGGGA
>CAZFAN010000153.1:0-1771 GCA_964516525.1 uncultured Candidatus Saccharibacteria bacterium
AAAATCTGGAATATTTAGTGCAAAAAGGGAGCTTAATCAATAGCAGCGAATTTTTAAATCAACTTAACATGACACGCCAGGCTCTTAGCAAAGCACGGAAGACAGGCCGTATATTTTCTGTCGAAATCAAAGGAGAGACTTATTATCCAGCTTTTTTTGCGGACCATAGGTATGATAGGCGGCAACTCGAAGCGGTCAGCAAGATCTTGGGAGACCTACCCGGTACATCAAAATTGCAATTCATGCTTACACCTAAGGGCTCGCTCAATTCGCTGACTCCTTTAGAGGCATTGGCGAAAGGGAAAGTAGCTGCGGTGAAAATTTCAGCCGAAGGCTTTGTGGGGAGATAAAAACTTGACCCTCAAACCTCCACCACGGAACCTTTCGAAAATAAAATTAGAGACCAAATCAGTCCGTGCGGAAGATCTTTATAGAATTTCACGCTATTCGACCGGTGAGCCTTTTTTTGGTAAGGCAGCCTGTAATCGTTTTGACGATAGGTCAAAACCAAAAAACAATCGATTTGGTACTTGTTACTTTGGATTTGATCTTGAAACCGCCATCGCTGAAACTATTTTACACGATGAAATGCCGGTTAATGGAACGTTCTCTGTTGCATTCTCAGAGATAGATTCCCGGTATTTGGTGAGATTCAAGAAAGGCTCGCTTATATTGGCGGATCTCACCGGGCTTTCGTTGAAAACGTTGGGCGGTGACGGCTCTATATCAACGATCACCCCGCCTGATCTGCCTCAACTTTGGTCCATGGCAGTTCATCGCCACCCTCAATGTGTTGACGGTATTTATTACATGTCACGACATCTAAACGACCGCCCAGCAATTGTTGTTTTCGAACGTGCCAAAGCAAAACTTGTAGGTATAACGACCGAGGCGCTGAACCGATTGCCCGAGATCATGAAGGCCACATCCGAGTTGCATATTTCATTTAGTTTTTAATGGTCAAATGTTAGTTTCCTACTCATAACTAACATTTTTTATAGATCTTTCAAAAAAAAATGAATTCTTATTGGGGTGAAATCCTGGCTATGTTCTCATAGACCCCTTTAGCACTGCATTAATGCTTTTATCGATGAGTTTGCAATCGCAATAATATGTTTATGGAGAGGCTTGTGACTTTTCGTGGGTTCAGAGTAAAGATGACCTGTAAATGGTTTCCCATCTCTGTATGGGGGGCCACTTACAGGTCTAAATACTAAGGAGTGCTCACCGGAATGGCCACACCTACAAGTTTACTAATTTTATCGTGATTACCGTCCAATACCCATACATTACCCGATCCATCAACTGCAATACCGTAAGGCTCAATATTAATATAATCAGGAATCGTTATATTTTCCACTGTAACATCTGCATATTGTTGATATGATGCTATTTGATTGCCATTCGAATCAATTTTATAAATATTATCATAGTAAGCTTTTTCTGTCGGAATGGTTGAGTATGTAAAAACTGGCTTACTCGCTATCCATAGGTTATCATCGCCATCAACGGCTATGGACGTCGGATAAGCATTATGCGGTATTACAAAATTTGCTACCTGAACGCCCGATGGATTAAGTTTTGTAACAGATGATAGATTTAAAACCCATATATTACCGTCGGAGTCAGAGGCAATGCAATTACCATAGTTAAAATTATAATTAAATGAAGAATTTTTATATTCAGCCAACATTTTTCCTGAATAACTGAATTTAATAATTCTATTGTCAGAAGAACAAACCCAAATATTATTACTATTATCAGTTGTAAA
>CAZFAN010000154.1:0-1716 GCA_964516525.1 uncultured Candidatus Saccharibacteria bacterium
GCTTTAACAGTATCACCATTTTTTTGATAAGCAGATCTTAGTAAAAACAAAATATCAGCGCTTATATCCTCATTGGAAATATCATTATAATTTGTAGGATTATTCAAAAATTTATTACCCAAATCAATTGCTTTTTGAGTATCATCTTCCGTCAAATAAACCGTCATCAGATTAATATAGACAGGTTGATATTTATAATTAGGGTTATTATTTATAAGTTGAGTATAATTTTCGATTGCTAAATTATTATCACCTTGATCTCGATAAGCATTACCAAGCAAAAGTCTAGTTGAGTATGTATCATCTTTTTTTAAAGATTTTTGATAATCTTTAATGGCGTCAGCAAAATTGCCAGTATTGTATGCGCATATCCCTGCTGTTTTCAACACATCCGATTTTGCAAAAAAATTAAATGTAAGATTCTTTTTTAAATCGTCATAACAAATTTTATAGTCTTTATTCTCATAAGCAGCTAACCCATTTTTTTCTAATTTTTTAATATATAAAGATCCACCTAAAAATACTATTAAAACAATTACAATACAAGACCATATAATTATTCTTTTCTTTTTTGTTGTTAACATGATGATAATTAATTAAATTCTATTGTTCCGGTGGTGGAATATGCACCAACCGTTTGTTTTACACTACTATTTATAATAATTGATCCACCGTTGGACATAATAAAACCAACTGAGCTAGTCGTATCGCCTGTTGGATAATACAAATCGCCATCAACATATAAATTACCACTCGTGACGATTATTGTTCCTTTACCACTAATTTGTCCGCTTACATGCAAATCACCATTTGTATATTTCCACACTCCACCTTCCGGACGATTATTCGGGTTCAAATTATTTAAATTTCCATCCCACGGTTGAGCATATTCAGTTAATAATCTTTTCGTATTGTTCGCCATAACCGTATTAATTTGAGACCAATCTAAGTTTTTTGCATTATAATTTGCTATTGTTTGTTCTCCACCGTTTTGATAAATCTTTAATTCTTTAGTAAATACATTCATCGTATCACCTGATGTTTCAATCTTTGAATAAGCATGATTAATATTCAAACAAACAAAATATACCAAAAAAATCGCAAATAAAATCGCTAAAACTATTTTTCCCTGTTTCATTAGAGCCTTATTCAGCACCCCTCCTTTAAATATAGATTTTAACTATATTTTTTTATTTTTATCAAACAAATATGCAAAAATTATCAATACAATAATTATAACAATTAACAATATATATTTTAACATAATTTTATCAAAGTAAATAATTAATACAATATTTTGGCAGGCCTGGAGGGAATCGAACCCCCATCTACGGTTTTGGAGACCGTCGTTCTACCACTAAACTACAAGCCTAAATATTAAAAATTATATATAAATAATAACCGTTTAGGATAAAACGACTATACTATCTGTAGAATAAAAAATTAAAAAACTATCTTTTCTTATGTGGTGGCAATTTAGCTTCTTTATGAACAGTTTGCGCACGACATTTTTTACAATATTTCTTTAATTCAAGTTTGTTAGGAGTGTTAATAACATTTCTATCTGTATAATAGTTTCTGCTTTTACATTTTTCACAAACAAGCATGATTTCTGGTCTTTTACCTTTTTTCGCCATAATTTTCCTTTTATATTTTAAAAAATTAATTGTTGTTTTATGGAGCTGTTGAGAGGACTTGTCCGCACACAGCGGATCC
>CAZFAN010000155.1:0-1706 GCA_964516525.1 uncultured Candidatus Saccharibacteria bacterium
TTGGTTCGGTAAAGGGTGTAAGTCCAGAGGAATTACGTGATACTGGTGCGGAAAATATTTTGGGAAATACTTATCATTTGTATTTGCGTCCGGGTGAAAAATTGATTAAAAAAATGGGGGATTTACAGAAATATAATCAATGGAACGGACCAATTTTAACTGATAGTGGGGGATTCCAGGTTTTTTCTTTAGGTGCAAAAATGCAAGGTACGCTTGGTCATAAACTAGTTAAGATTACTGAAAAAGGTGTAGAATTTAAATCGCATCTTGATGGTAGTAAACATTTATTTACTCCCGAAAAAGTTATTGATATTCAATTAGCATTGGGCTCAGATATTATTATGGTATTAGATATTTGTACAGAATTTCCGGCAAATCGTCGTAGGGCAGAACAAGCTATGGAACAAACTCATCGTTGGGCAAAAAGAGCAATTGATTATTGGAATGAACTTAAAGCGAAAAAAGCAAATAGCAAAAATGTCAGTAAGAATTCAAAATTATATAATATAGATAAAAAAATGTTGTTTGGGATATGTCAGGGGTCAACTTATAAAGATTTGCGAATTGCTTCAGCAAAATATATTTCGTCATTGGGTTTTAATGGAATCGCGGTAGGCGGTGTATCTGTTGGAGAAGGGAAAAAACATATGTATGAAGTAATTCGTTGGGTAGCGCCATATTTAGCAAAAGATAAACCGCATTATTTAATGGGAGTTGGCGAACCAGAAGATTTGGAGTACGCAATAGCTTATGGATTTGATATGTTTGATTGTGTATTGCCGACTCGTTTGGCTCGTCATGGAGCATTTTGGCAAGAAGATAAGACAAATAAAATTGGTTTTGTAAAAAGAAATATTAGACAATCGCAATATCGGTTGGATAAAAAAGTATTGGAAAAAGGTTGTTTTTGCTATGCTTGTAAAAATAAATTTACACGATCTTATATATCTCACTTGGTTAGAGAAAAAGAAATGTTTGGCTTAAGAATGTTAAGTATTCATAATATTCATTTTTTACTAAATTTAGTTCGAAAAATACGAACAAAGATTGCTAAAAATTTATATTGATTTTTTTTGCAAATAAATATTAATATGTTTATAATAAAATAAGATGCAATGGAAATTGCAATTATTATAATAGTAGAAGGAGTGTATAATGCCAGATTTAAATATGATAAATAATGCCAATAAAACATCAGAAAATATGCCAAATAATTTATCAGAAAATAATTTTGAGTCTCAAGAGAAGCAATTGCAACAAAATGTTGAGCCACAAAATATAGTTCCTGAAACCCCAACATCCAATATTAATGATGAATTTGATGATGTTGATCCTAATACATTGGCGCAGAGTAGAAATGAAGTTTATGGAGTCGGAAACCAACTATCTCAAAAAGTTGAAATGACAAATATCAAAGCAGTGGCGCAACCAATGTCTGAACAACAACTAGCAGTAAACAACAATCAAGTTGCCCCAGAACGAGTTCCTGAGAATAATGTTAGATCAGAACAAGAGCAAAATGTTCAACCTGCTCAGCCAGGAGCGGGACAACAAACTGATGCTATCAAAGTTGAGACTGCAGCAGCTACTTCGGTACCGGTTAGTCCAGCGGTTCCGAAAGAAGAAAAAAAAGGTTTTTTGGCATGGCTTTTTGGTGGCAGCAAGAAAGAAGAACCTAAAGCACCTCATGAGCAAGAAGAAAAAAT
>CAZFAN010000156.1:0-1703 GCA_964516525.1 uncultured Candidatus Saccharibacteria bacterium
AAGAAAAACCGCTTTTATAAAAAGCGGTTGAGAAACAATGAAATCAATGTTTTATTCTGATTCTGCTTTTGTGTATATAGCCTCTAGTGCCATCATTGGTTAAAATCTCACACCACTCACCATATTCGATAATATTAAAAGTTTCACCTTCTTTTATTTTTTTGATGATTATTGTGTTTTTTGATGGGCCTTGGCGCAAATTGGTGTAGCCATCAGGATCTTTGATAGTCGCCAATTTGTTTGCTTGGTTTTTTTCATTTAACTCTTGTTTAGTTATAAGCTGATATGTTTTTGCATTGTAGATTAAACGAGAAAAATTAGAATATTTGCCGGCCTTATTAATATCCAAAAATATTTTCCCATTTTCAATTTTTGTCCGATGTCCGTAAACACCTTCATTGAAATCTAAAGTCTGTGATTTATCGTTGCAATAAACATCATGATAAATTTTATCTTTCGAATCAAAGACAATTTTTCCATTTGCAATTATTACCAGACTTATTTGTTTTACTACATAATCAACGTAGTAATAAATAAAATATTCAGTAATACCATCGTTATTAATATCTACAACATTGATGCTATATCTAGACATTGTTCTTGGCGTGAGGTCGATTTGTATTTTTCTTCCATTTTGCACATAAAATAGTCCATTCTTGTCGTTAATAATGCTTTGTGCATCAACATTATGTACTAACAACATAATGCTAAGAACTAACAATGATGCTTTTACTAAAAATTTCATGTTACACCTCTTTCAAATGTTAAAGTACCATAAAGGTCACGCAGATTATATCAAATATTTTTAATAGCATCTATTGTATCACACACCGGGTGTGTGATAATAAGTTTAAACTTATAATTAGGTTATCATTATCTAAACTAAAACAAGTTTGTTTCTATTTAATTTTTTTCTGTTATATGGTATTTTTGTAATATGAAACAAATAGAAAAAGCATACAATCACAACAATGAAGGGCAAATCTATACCAATTGGGAAGAAAAAGGCTATTTTCGTCCCGAGCTAAACATGTCCAAAGATACAAGCTACGATCGTGAAAAAGATAGCAAGCCATTTGTAGTGGCAATCCCGCCACCAAATGTAACTGGTAAACTTCACGTAGGTCATGCACTGGGAGATACATTAGAAGATATTATGTGCCGATATCATCGCCTATGCGGTAAACCAACCTTATGGATTCCGGGTATGGATCATGCTGGTATTGCTACTCAGGCAGTTGTAGAAAAAATGCTGCGTAAACAAAATATAAAACGACACGAACTCGGAAGAGAAAAATTTGTTGACGAAGTATGGAAATGGAAAGAAGAATACGGTGGTATCATTATTAGTCAGATTCGAAGACTTGGCGCTTCATGTGACTGGTCTCGTGAACGTTTTACACTTGACGAAGGACTCAATAAATCAGTAAACGAGGCATTTAAAAGATTGTATGACAAGGGGCTTATTTATCGTGGTGAATATATAGTAAACTGGTGTCCAAAGTGTCAAACTGCTATTGCCGATGACGAAGTAGAACATATCGAACAATCTGCTAAGCTTTATTATTTTCGTTATGATAAAAATTTTCCTATCACGATTGCTACGACCCGCCCAGAAACTAAACTTGGAGATACTGGCGTTGCTGTAAATCCTAAAGATACTCGTTACCAAAAATACATTGGTAAAACTTATGAAGTTAATA
>CAZFAN010000157.1:0-1679 GCA_964516525.1 uncultured Candidatus Saccharibacteria bacterium
CTGGAGTAGAAATGTTTAGAAAATTACTTGACTCAGGTCAAGCTGGAGACAGTGTTGGTTGTCTATTACGTGGCGTTGAAAAAGAAGACGTTGAACGTGGCCAAGTTTTAGCTAAACCAGGATCGATAACTCCACACACAGAATTTGATGCAGAAATTTATATCTTAACAAAAGAAGAAGGTGGACGACACACTCCATTTTTCAAAGGTTATAAACCACAATTCTATGTTAGAACTACTGATGTAACTGGTGAAGTTGAATTGCCAAAAGACAAAGAAATGGTTATGCCTGGTGATACTGTTAATCTTAAAGTTAAATTATCAGTTCCAGTTGCTATGGAAAACGGTATGAACTTTGCAATACGTGAAGGCGGACGAACAGTTGGCGCTGGCGTAGTAACAAATATCCTTAAATAAATATAAAAAATAATATTTGCACATTATGCCAAGAAAAAAACACACCAACTTAAATGAAACCAAGCAAAAAATTCGCATTCGTTTAAAAGCATACGATCATAGAATTATTGATAAATGCGCAAAAAAAATGCTTGAAACACTAGAACGTAGCGGCGCACAAGTAGTTGGACCGATTCCGTTACCAACGGAAAAAAATAAAGTAACAGTACTAAAGTCTACTTTTGTCCACAAAGACGCTCGCGAACAATTCGAAACCAGAATTCATAAAAGATTAATTGATATTCTGGAACCTTCAGCAAAAACAATTGACTCTCTTACAAATTTAGACATGCCAGCAGGTGTAGATATCGAAATAAAAACCTGATTACAAATCATGATCTATCAAAAAACGGCTTTTAAAGCCGTTTTTTGATATCTTTATTATTGCTAAAACAAATATTTTTTGTTATTATCAACTCTATGAAAAAAAACAAACCAGAATTATTAATGCCCGCAGGGAATTTCGAAAAACTCGTTACAGCATTTCGTTTTGGAGCAGATGCTTGCTATATGGGAGAACCAAATTTTTCACTTAGATACCGCGAGAATCAAACTGATAATATTTCATTAGAAAAATCAATTAAATACGCCCATAAAATTAACAAAAAGATATATATAACTATTAATTTATATCCTCATAATGAAAAAATATCTTCAATTATTGAACATATTAAATTGCTACGCAAACTAAAACCCGACGCCATTATTTTTTCAGATCCAGGCGTATACAATCTAATAAAAAAATATTACCCTGAGGCAGTCTTACATCTTTCAGTACAAGCGACTGCGACAAATTATGAGACAATAAAATTTTGGCAAAAGCTAGGAATAAAAAGAATTATCTTAGCTAGAGAATTATCGCTAGACGAAATATCAGAAATTCACAAAAAAGTTCCCGGCATAGAACTTGAAACTTTTGTTCATGGCGCTATCTGTATGGCCTATTCAGGTAGGTGTTTACTTTCTAATTATTTAACTGGACGAGATGCGAATCAAGGAGATTGTGCTCATGTTTGTAGGTGGAATTATAAAGTATTAGAAGAAAATTTACGACCGGGCGAATATATGCCTATATACGAAAATCAACATGGCACGCATATTCTTTCTTCACGTGATTTATGTTTAATAGAGCATTTAAAAGAATTAAAAAATGCGGGAATCTGTTCTTTTAAAGTCGAGGGCAGAGCTAAAAATGTTAGCTATGTTGCCACAATAGCCAAAGCT
>CAZFAN010000158.1:0-1674 GCA_964516525.1 uncultured Candidatus Saccharibacteria bacterium
ACTCCAGGGCATTTGGCGAAGTTTGTTGAGGGACAAATATATGCACAATATCCTAATGTAGAAATTTATGAAGTGCCCGATTATACGCGAGACGACTTTACTGGTAAAGCCGTAGCTTCTACGACTCTAGCCTTATCTAAGCCGGATGTTTATCCTATTAAAACTTTTACAAGTTTTGAGGTAGATCCTTTAGCGGCAATTACTGGAGTGTTATCAAAAGTTGAAGAAACGGAGCAAATTTGGCTACAGATTGTAGTAAAACCCGTGTCTGATGCATGGCAATTGAAAGGTATTTCTCATGTGTCGGCGATGCGTGCTGGTAGAGCTCCGGTCGGTGAGAAAAAGACTTTTTGGAAAGCTTTAAGCAGTGGATTTTTAAAATTATCTTCTGAGATTTTTAAAGCATTATTTAGCTCCGGCGCATCTGGTGGTACAGGTGATGTTAAACTGTCAGGACCTGAAGAAGAAGCATTGAAAGAAACAGAACGCAAATCAACAAAGTTGGGATTTGGTACAAGAATTAGACTAGTAATCATCGGTAGAGATAGATATTCCGTACAATCAAAAATAGAGTCCGTAGCAGGAGCTTTTAAACAGTTTAGCACAACTAATTTGAATAGTTTTGTTATTAAAAAAATTAGCAACAATCCATCTATTATCAATAACTACCGTAGAAGAATTTTTTATTCTGATGGTTACATTCTAAATATTGAAGAGCTTGCATCTGTTTTTCATCTACCGACGACTACAGTAGAAACACCAAACATTGTTTGGGCAGGATCGAAAAAAGGAGAACCGCCATCAAATTTGCCAGTTGTTAACTCTGAAGATGCAAAAGATTTGACTATATTTGCAAAAACTAATTTTAGAAATTCAGACATTCCATTTGGTATTAAACGAAGAGATAGAAGCTTGCATACCTATGTAATTGGTAAAACTGGTACTGGTAAATCAACATTATTGGAAAATATGATTATTGATGATATTCGCAAAGGCCAAGGGGTGGCTTTTATTGATCCACATGGCGATGCTATCAATCATATTATGGAATACATTCCGAAGGAAAGAATGAATGATGTGGTTTATTTTAATCCAGCTGATAAAGATTGGCCTATTGGTTTTAACCCAGTTGAAAGTGTTGATCCTGAATTTAAAAATATTGTTGCTTCAGGAGTTGTAGGTATATTTAAAAAAATATTTGGTGAATCATGGGGTCCACGTTTGGAATATATATTACGAAATGCTTTGCTTGCGGCTGTTGACTATCCAGGCTCGACATTGTTGACAGTGATGAAAATTTTAACTGATAAGACATATCGTACAAAAGTTGTAAATTCGATTGACGACCCGGTTGTGAAAGATTTCTTTGTCAATGAATATGACCGATATGACCCAAAATTTCAACGCGAGGCGATTGCGCCAATTCAAAATAAAGTAGGACAATTTTTATCTTCTTCAATTATAAGAAATATTGTTGGACAGCCAAAAAGTACAATTGATTTATATGATATTATGAATTCAGGAAAGATATTTTTAGCTGATTTATCAATTGGAAAAATAGGGGAGGATAATAGTGCTTTACTTGGCTCGATGATTATTACGAAATATCAATTGGCTGCCATGCAAAGAACAAATATTGCCGCAGAACAACGACGCGATTTTTATCTTTATGTA
>CAZFAN010000159.1:0-1639 GCA_964516525.1 uncultured Candidatus Saccharibacteria bacterium
AAAAATTTCTGGCGGTAGAATTGCCGCATGTGAAATTATGATTGCTAATAATGCAGTTAGAACTGTAATTAGAGATAATAAGACTTATCAGCTTGATAATATTATTCAAACTAGTGCATCAGAAGGAATGATTAGTTTAGATAAAGTACTTGCAGAATATGTGAATAAGGGTGATATAACCTTAGATGACGCCTTGATGTGGGCGATGGATCAAAAAGCATTTAAGATGATGGTTTACTAATGAATATGAAAGATATCAATATTGATTTGCCGTTTTTAAATAAAATAAGTAGTAAGGATAAGGCGTTTTTAGCTAGGCAACTTGCAACTATGTTAGATAGTGGATTGTCGTTAGATAAATCTTTATCTGTTTTTGTTAATCAAACACGCAATACTAAGTTTAAGCAAATATTAGAAGGTGTTTTATCAGATGTTGAAGGTGGTTTATCTTTTTCTGATGCTTTAAAAAAGCATCCAGAAGTTTTTGATGATGTGTATATTAACATAATTATGTCTGGTGAAGCTGTTGGAAAACTGGCGGATGTTATGCGAAGATTAGCTGATACAATGGAAAAGCAAAATGTTTTTATGTCTCAGATAAAGAGTGCATTGTATTATCCCGGTTTTGTGTTGGGAGTAATGATTGTGATTGTTGGTGTGATGATCACACAAGTTATACCTCCATTAAAAGATATTTTTAGTGAGTTTGATACAGAACTTCCATGGACGACGCATTATTTATTGGTTTTTAGTGATTTTTTAGTTAAATACTGGTATATTGTGTTGTTGGTAATATTACTTCTTGGTGTCGTACTTTATTTTTATTTTGCAACTAAAGAAGGTAAATATTGGATAGCTCGATTTATGATCAATTTGCCGTCTGATCTTAGTAAAGATGTGTACATGGATAGATTTGCTCAAACACTTTCTATGTTGTTGAAAGCTGGAACGCCAGTAATAAAATCTTTAAGTATTACCAGCCAAGTAATGAATAATATTATCTATGCCGATGCAATAAATGCTGCAGCTAGTCAAATGGAACGTGGAGTGCCATTGTCTGTGCCTTTAGAAAAGGACAAAAATTTTAATCCATTGGTTCCACAAATGATAAAAGTTGGTGAAGAGACTGGAAAAATTGATCAAGTTTTAGAAAATTTATCAAAATATTTTGAAGAACAGGCAAATACAAAATTGAAAAATATCAACAGTTTGATAGAGCCGGTTTTAATTGTTATTATTGGTTTAGGTGTAAGTTTTATTGTTTTTGCTATTATTATGCCTATTTATCAACTTGTTCAATTACAATAATAAATTTATCAATCAAATTTTCGTGGTCGATCGAAAAAATTGAAGCTGGGGCCCCAGTTTTAAAAAACATAGTTTAATATAAGGAGGATAAATGCAAGAAAAAAAATCAAGAGGTTTTACTCTTATAGAATTATTAGTAGTAATTGCGATTATTGGTATTTTGGCAGTAGTAATTTTAGCCGCTTTAGGTACAGCAAGAAAAGCAGCCGCTGATGCTAAAAGAGCTGAAACTACAAGAAATGTAATGACAGCAGTAGAAACTTGGATGAGTGCAAATAATACAACCACTCCTCCATCAATGGCAACTTTGATTAGCGACGGTTATTTGACA
>CAZFAN010000160.1:0-1580 GCA_964516525.1 uncultured Candidatus Saccharibacteria bacterium
GCAATACTAACACCAGCCAAAAAGGCACCAATCTCGATAGATACTTGCATATAACTAGCAAAAAGAGAGGCAATAAAACACCAAGAAATGGCAGTCATAAATAACAATTCAGGGTGGGGCGCGACTTTACGTAAGATATAATTTATAAAATAGTGTCCGACAAACCAAATAACACAAATAAGAATAAAAATTTTTACAATTATTAAAGAAACAACAATAAAATAATCAGTACCAATTCCCTTGTCTAATGTTTCAAGAAAAACCAGTCCCATAATAGCTACAATGTCTTGAATTAAAAGTATGCCAAGAGTAATCCTACCAAAGAGGTGATCAATCATATTTTGTTCAGATAATAATTTAACAACAATAATAGTGCTGCTAAAGGTTAAAGCCAAGGCTAAATAGATTGAATTTATAGTATTGTAGTGAAAGGCATGACTTAGTAAATATCCAAGGCCAAAAGTAATAATTATTTGGAAAAAAGCAATTTTTAATACGGTATTCCCGAGTTTTTTTAATTTTGAAAAATTTAGTTCTAAACCTACTATAAATAATAGAAAGGCAATACCGATAGAGCTGAGATTTTCAAGGATGTCTTGGTTTGAAGATACAAAATTAAAACCAAAAATACTGATAATTACTCCAACTAAAATATAAGCAACTAATGATGGCTGTTTAAAATAACGAGCAACTATTGCTGCTGCAGTAGCTAAAATAATTACTAAGCTGATTTGTGTAAAAACAGACACTATCCTCCTTGCGATAAATTATCCAAAAATATATTTGACCCATCTTTGCCAATTGGCCATATCTTCTTGTGATGTTTCGTAATTATTTACTTGGTTTTTATCGTTATTTTGATCTGAAATATTGTTTTCTTTTTTGACAAGTGCCATTACCTTTTCATCTTTTTTGCGATAATTTAAGTGTTGCCTTGCTTCAAGTTCTTTGTATGTGTCAGTTTGGTAATATAAAATTCGATTATTAAGATTAATTCGATCATTTTCCAAAGAGCTGATTTGTTTTTCAAGAGAGTCGATTTGCTTGGTAACTTGATGATTTTTCCAAATAGAACGAAAAATATTAACAATAAATAAAATAATTATTGCTAACAAAACAATGCGCCCTATGGTGCTTGTGAGAATATTTAACGTATTTTTCTTTTGCATATTTATATTATAACAAAAAACTCCGCTAAAAAGCGGAGTTTTTGTGTAAAAGAATTTTTTTAGATTACCAACGTCTATTTTGCTTATTCTTTTTTGGTTTGTTCTCTTTAATTGGTTTTTTAGGTTCTTCTTTCTTTGGTTCTTCTTTTTCTTTTTTGGTATCTGTTTTTTCTTCGGTTTCTTCTTCGTCTGCGCTTATCCACCATTGATAACCATAATAACCACCCAATGCAGCACCGATAGCAATAATAATAACCCCAATTGTGACAGCGGTGCGCGCACTATCTGTTTGACCTTCAGTTTTTTCTTCTGTTTTTGCAACATTGTTGTCAATCGTTGCTTCTTTATCTTCTTCTATTACTTCTTCTGATTGATCAGATGATGTATTTTGATCTGTATTTATATTTGTTG
>CAZFAN010000161.1:0-1560 GCA_964516525.1 uncultured Candidatus Saccharibacteria bacterium
CAGTTATAGGGTCGGGAGTTTTTATAAGTTTGCCTATAATTGCTCAAATTGCAGGATCTCCTTTTTTGGCGACTATTATTTGGTTATTAGGGGGTCTAATGTGGCTTCCTCCGATTTTAATTTTAGCTGAGATGGGAACTGCATATCCGGACCAAGGTTTTGGTTACTATTATTTACAAAAAGCAGGATCTCCTTTTTTAGCATTTATTTATACGTGGACATGTTTTTTGACAAGCGATACCCCCACTTTAACAATTGTTGCGTTAAGTGCCGCTTCTGTATTAAAAATATTTGTACCGATATTTGGTGATTTCTGGATTGCTCGCATATTCGCATCATTATTAATATTATCATTTGCTTATTTGCATTACAGAAGTGTAAAATCTGGCGGGAATTTTCAAATAGTATTGACTTTAGCAAAAATTATTCCTCTTTTGGCAGTTGTTGTAATTGGCTTTGGTATGTTTGATTCAAATCAATTATTTACTTCTTCTATTTCTGAAAACAATCAATCAATTTTCTTTATAATTACTGCCGGTATTTCTGCAACAGCATGGAGTTATGCGGGATTTGGAAATATACTATATATGGCTGGTGAAGTTAAAAATCCACATAAAACTTTACCTATTGCACTTATCGGATCAGTAATTTTTGTAATGATAGCATATACTTTAATCTCATTAGGTACAAGTATAATTGTACCTTTTAATGCATTATTAGATGCAAAAGGGGATTTTGTCAACCCTTTTTTATATTTAAATTTATTTAAAAATTTTGCTCCTCATTTATTTGCAATAGTTGCATTTATATCGATGATCGGCGTATTAAGCGCAAGTATAATGGTACAACCAAGGTTAGAATATGCAATGGCAAAAGACGGATTATTCTTTAAACCTTTCGGAAAGTTACATCCAAAATTTCTAACCCCTCATATATCAATTATGATTCAAGCCGGTTTTGCAGTTTTTATTTTTTTGCTTGGTGATATCGAAAATATGCTTGGATATTTCACTTTGTCATATGTACTACAAAATACTTTAGTTTACGGAACAATATTTTTCTTAAGAAAACGTAGCGATTATAAACCTACATTTTATTCACCTATGTGGAAAACGATGGGAGTATTATCTCTATTAATACAAATTTATTTAGTGTACGGAACAATACTTGCATATCCTGCTTACGGAGTTTTAGCATGCTTCGGGTTAGTTTTAACAGGATTGCCAATCTATTTGTACTTCCAAAAAAAACACGCTTAATTAGAATAAATAATTTTACCGTCAAAAATTGTTTTTTCTACAATAGTGTTTTTTATTTCAGCGTGATCTATTTCAAATATATTTTTACTAAGTACAATAAAATCGGCTAATTTACCTTTCGTGATACTTCCTTTTAATTCTTCTTCGTAAGCAGCATAAGCAGCATTAATAGTATATGAATTAACAGCTTGTTCCACATTTATTTTTTCTTCAGGAATCAATCCATTGGGATTTAATCCGTCCGCAGTATGTCGTGTAACTGCGGCATAAATACCTTCAATAGGATTAAGAGTAGCAACAG
>CAZFAN010000162.1:0-1560 GCA_964516525.1 uncultured Candidatus Saccharibacteria bacterium
AGATTTATTTTTGTATATGATGTTTATGGAAAAATGGAGATTGTAATCAATCAAGATAGATGAGAATTGCTACAACAGGCTTTATCGTAAGCCTGTTTTTTTATTGAAGATTTATCTGATACAAATAATTATTGTACATAAAGTAAATAAGATTATCATCCTTGTTGATGCCCACCATTTTAATGATTTCATCCATAGTATTTATTTCCGAAACCGAGCTAGAATCAATATTATATTGTTTTTGAGATCTTTTATCATTATTGATGGATATTAAATTTGATAAATCTTTTAAAACATATATTGTATTATTATCATTTCCCCATATGCTTTGTTCTATGTTTGTTATTTTAATATCAAAAACTTTTGATGTTTTTTTATCGCTAAGAGTTTGTGCAGTCAATTTGTTATCCTTGTTAATATAAGCGATTTTTGTCTTATCCGGAGAAAATACTAAATCACTTTTTATATTATTTTCTTCTGTAATCGATTCTGTAGTTTTTTTATTAATATCTAGTTTATATAAAGTACTTCCGTTCGAAGTTTGTGCAAGATAGTAAATAAAATTTTCATTGTCGGAATTATATAATGAAACATTATCATAATTGCTGTTGGATAAATCTAAAATTGTTGACCAGTTTGTACCGTCGTAATCAGCCTGGCAAATACTATATACATATTTTTGAGAATTTTCCTCATCTTCTGGCCCTGGTAAATAATTATATACATAAAATATTTTTGTTTTTTGGTTGCTCCATATTACGTCCATTATATTATTATTTAAATAATAAACTGTATTTTTGGAAAAATCATAATGTTTAATATTTACGTTTGGATAATCGTAAAAAACAATCGCATTATTTCCGTTCGTCTGGTATAAAATATTATAATTCCCTACAATATCCTCATCTATAATTTTTGTTTTCTGATTGTTAGCTATATCGAATTGATACCAAATTATTCCAAGATCAGACAAATAATCTATTTTATTTTTATCTTTAATATAGAATGGATAGAATATTCTATCTGTTGTGACTAATTCTATTTTTTTTAAATTACTAGAATAATAAGTATTATTTTTTTGAAAATAGAAATATATACTGATTAATATAATAAAAATTATTATGATTAAACCAAGATAAATAAAAACTTTTTTATTTTTCATATATATAAATTTAATATGTATACCACCCTGCCGGAGTGTCTCTTCCAGAAGGATATGGATTATTAGTAAAAAACTCTGCTGAAACTTCAATATCTTTATAACAACTATTAATGTTTGGATTGTTAATAATATATTTTTTGGTGTCTTTGTTATATCTTGTAATAACCATAAAATGTTCTTGCCCGCCACTTGGTGGAAACTGTCCAGATATTAGCACTGGACAACCTTTCTCTAATGCATTATTAATATCAGAAAAACCGCTAGATAAATAATTTCCTTCTTTAAAAGTATGCTTATTGCCCACTTCACTTGTCATACCACTAAACCAATGATAATTTGGATATTTTTCTTTTAACTTTGTTGTAGTATATGTTTTTTGTGTATAGTAATTAATAATC
>CAZFAN010000163.1:0-1555 GCA_964516525.1 uncultured Candidatus Saccharibacteria bacterium
GGTATATTTATCAATCATGAAATTAAAAATAAATATAAATGTATTGGGTGTTTTATTTTTATTGCTTTTGACGAGTTCTTGTTTCGGCTATTATTTTTCAAACCAAGGACAAATAATTGAATATACTTTAACTTCCGCTGATATTAAACTGGCGCGACCACAAGAAAAAGATTGGCAATTAAAAATTAGCAAATTAAACATTACTGCTCCAGTGCAGATTAATATAAACGGCAACAATGAAGATGAATATATGACCTCATTGCAAAAAGGAGTAGCTCATTTAGCTGGTTCGACATTGCCTGGAAATATTGGAAACATATTTATTTTTGGTCACTCAAGCTATTATTTTTATGACAAAGGAAATTATAAATATATATTTAAAAATCTTAGTGATCTAGAAAATGGTGACGAGATAACAATAGAGTCAAATATAGGCAACTATAAATATAAAGTTATTGATAAAAAAGTTGTTAATCCGGAAGATGTTCATGTTACAGGAATTGTCGAGGAAGGTAAGGAAACTTTATCATTGATGACTTGTACACCGGTGGGAACTGCATTCCAACGTTTAATAGTGGTTGCAGAGCGCCTTTAGATGCGATGTGAGGTATAAAAATAATTTATTAATGATTATTTCCATGTTCGGCAAAATGACGTTCTAGAGTGCGAATATGCGTCAATCGATGTTTTAGAATTTTATTATAGCTTGTCTTATATTCTTTGAGTAAAAAAGATATTTGTTCTGCTGAAATATGATGAGGTAATACAACATAATCAGCCCCTTCTTTGTAAAGTTCTAGTGCTTCGTCAACATTAAAAGCAGTAACATAAATAATTATTTTTAGATTAGTTGCTTTTATTTTTTTGATAAGTGCTAAATTGTCAGCAAACTCTGGGATAGTAGAAATAACCATTTTTGCTTCAACCAGATTGAGATTATCTAAAATCTCGGGATCAGTAACATCTCCATAAATTGCTGGAATTTTTTGATTTGCTAACTCTTCAACTAATTCAGGATTAAAATCTATGACAACGATTTTTTCTTTTAGTTTGGTAAGAGTTTTTAAAATATTAAAGCCAGTTCTACGCGCACCAAGTAAAATAATGTGATCATAGAAACCTCTTGCTTGTCTGGTATTATGGTCGACTGTATATGTATTTTTTCTTTCAAAAATTGCCAAATAAGGTTGTAGATAATGAAATAATGTTTTTGCATGTATGATAAAATATGACGAAACACAGATTGTTATAATTATGACAGCAATAAGGATGGAAACTATTTCTTGATTGATATATCCTAGTTTTTGACCAAGCAAAATAAAAATTAATGAAAATTCACTGATTTGTGCAAGTGATATTCCCACGAAAAATGAAGTGCGGCGCCTAAAACCATATATTCCCATGATAATAAGAATAACTAATGGATGAATGACTAAAGCAAAAATTGAAAAAATAATTATTTGAGTGCTATTAGATAATATCTGAGGATTAAATTGCAATCCTAAAAGAACAAAAAATATGACAGCAAAAAAATCACGTAATGATTTTATTTTTA
>CAZFAN010000164.1:0-1546 GCA_964516525.1 uncultured Candidatus Saccharibacteria bacterium
GAGTTTCTTTATCATAAGTTGCAGTGTGAAATGGAAAAAAACTATAGCAAAAAATGTTCTCGTAAACAATCGCCAATGGCCGCAGAGATTTCAACTTCCACGCCAATTTAAGAAGTACCCAGAACTGATTGATTTTAATGAGTATATTATTCATACCTCCTTTTATTTTGACAGCTAATAATATCGTATTTTTATAAAAATGTAAATATTTAGATAAACAAAAAAATCTCAATAAGTGAGATTTTCTGTTGGCAGCCCGTAGGAGAATCGAACTCCTGTTTAAAGCTTGAAAAGCTTTCGTCCTAACCACTAGACGAACGGGCCAAAGAATAATTAAAAAACTAATTCTTGATTATTATACTTGTTTTTTGTTAAAACTGCAATATCTAGTCTAGATTGTTTTTATTAATAAAATTGTTTATTTTATCAGCAATCAATGCAGTATGAGTTAGTATAATTATATGATTGGCATCAGACACTTCAACTAATTTAGAATTTGGTATTAATTCATGCAACGTCAAAGCATAATCACGATAAAAAACTGTATCATTCTTTCCAGCTATAATTAACGTTGGTATGGCAATTTTTTTTAAATCTTCTGTTCCGTCATATTTTGCTAATTGATAAAAAGTTGCAAGATAAGAATGTAAGCCAGTGTTTTGCAGATCTGATTTAATTCTATTGATATCATAATCTGTTGTGCCGATATATTCCGAATAGTCGGTTCTATTTACAATTTTGTCTTCAGGTAAATATTCGTGAAATCTATTTAGTAGTCCCAAAATAGGTTCAACGATTTTTAAACGGGTTGGAGCTTTTGAAGTAGCTGATATTAGTATTAAGGCTTTGGCTGATTTGTATTTTTTTTGAAAAATACTAGCGATAACGCCCCCGAAACAATGTCCAACCAAAACAAAATTTTTTATTTTTTCTTTATCTAAAATTTTTTTTACATCACGGGCAAATATTTCTAGATCATATTGTTGTGGTTTGTCAGCTCTTTTTGACAATCCATGCCCGCGTAAGTCAATAGCTAAAGTTGCATACCCTCTTTTATTAAACAAGCTAAAATAATCTTTCCAGGCATATAAATTACCGCCAAGACCGTGTAAAAACACAAAAGTAATTTTTTTAGTTACGTTATCGTTTTTATATAAATAGTTTATTTTCATAAATTGTTTTAACTAAATTAACACCTTATTTGGTGTTAATTAGGTGCTATCTTCTGGAGGACCCGGTGGGATTTGAACCCACGACCAATTGCTTAAGAGGCAACTGCTCTACCCCTGAGCTACGAGTCCATGGTGCGCCCGGCAGGAGTCGAACCTACAACCCCTTGGTCCGAAGCCAAGTACTCTATCCATTGAGCTACGGGCGCTTAATTATAAATCAACAATGGGGTGACCAGAGGGAATTGAACCCTCGTCACCAGAGCCACAATCTGGAGTTCTACCATTGAACTATGGTCACCCCACTATCGATTTATTTGATAATATCTGGTGTCCCCGGAGTGATTCGAACACTCGACCTACAGCTTAGAAGGCTG
>CAZFAN010000165.1:0-1541 GCA_964516525.1 uncultured Candidatus Saccharibacteria bacterium
AATTATAATAAATTTTATTTAGTCTATGCATCAGCTGCCAACAAAGACACTGAGTCGATTGCAAAGTTGTTCGCCAATCTAGCTGACCAAATTTATATTACAAGATTTTTTAACATTGAAAGAAAATGTGCAAGCCCACGTGTTTTATATAAATCATGGGTGAAGTATAATAAAAAAGACAAGATAAAAATCAGTCTTGATCCATATATCGCATTGGAAAAAACTATCAAAAGAGCTAAACCATCTGACTGTATCTTAATTGTTGGTTCGTTCTATCTTATTGGAGAGCTAAGAAAAAAATGGTACTCAAGTGAAAAAATATTGCGCACAAAAAAAGTAATCTAAATATATGCAATTTAAACTAAATTCACAATTTAAACCTGCCGGCAGTCAACCGTTGGCAATAAATAAATTAGTCGAAGGTATAAACAAAGGTTACCAAGACCAAACACTATTAGGTGTAACTGGTTCTGGTAAAACTTTTACTATTGCAAACGTTATAGAAAAAATTCAAAAACCAACTCTAATAATTGCACACAATAAAACTCTAGCGGCACAACTTTGTCAGGAATTTCGTAATTTTTTTCCAGATAATGCCGTAGAATATTTTGTATCATACTATGACTACTATCAACCAGAAGCGTATTTGCCAAACACTGATACTTATATTGAAAAAGATTCTGCTATCAATGACGAAGTCGAAAAACTTCGTCATGCTGCCGCATCATCTTTGCTATCTCGAAAAGATGTAATTGTTGTTGCTACTGTTTCTTGTATTTATGGATTAGGCTCGCCAGAAGAGTACAAAAAGAAATTTATTGATGCAAGTATTGGGAACGCGATGACAAGAAGCAAACTTATAGATCTATTGATCGGCATGTATTTTGAGAGAAATACAACTTTACAGCGTGGAACTTTTAATGTCATTGGCGATACTTTTGAAATTTGTCCTGCTGACCGAGAAGAAATATACCGATTAGAAATTGCAAATGATAAAATTGAAAAAATCACTGTATTTGAAACAGTATCAAGACAAATTGTTGATAAACCTAAGAGAATTTTTATTTTTCCTGCTAAACTTTTTGTTGTCGGAGATAATGTTATCAATACTGCGATTGCAAAAATCAAAACAGAACTAGAAGATAGAGTAAAATATTTTCTTGATCGGGGTAAAATTACAGAGGCAGAAAGAATTGAGAGAAGAACTAATTATGATCTTGAAATGATTACCGAAATTGGTTATTGCAAAGGTATTGAAAATTATTCTCTTTATTTATCCAATCGCAATGCTAGCGAACCGCCACATACACTTATGGACTTTTTTCCTCGTGATAAAAAAACCAATAAGGCAGATTTTTTAACAATTATTGATGAATCTCATGTTACAATTCCTCAGATTGGTGGAATGTTTGCAGGAGATAGATCCAGAAAAAATACACTAATTGAATATGGTTTTCGTTTGCCTTCTGCAAGAGAGAATCGACCATTAAAGTTTAATGAATTTAGCAAAAAAATCGGGCAAACAATTTTTATGTCTGCCA
>CAZFAN010000166.1:0-1519 GCA_964516525.1 uncultured Candidatus Saccharibacteria bacterium
TTGGAGACTTTTTAAAAAAATATTTTTCACAATCAACAAAAAAAGAAATCCAAAAAATAAAATGTTTTTTGGAAATTGAAGAAAAAATAAAACTAAACGAAGAAAAAATTGAAAAAATTCCATATTGTCTTGAGTGCAAGACATTATTATTCCCATCAAAAAAAATAAAATTTTTCTTCGATTCATGCCCGGATTAATATTGTCTATCAAGTTTTAGCACCGTAAGGTGCTTTTTTATTATCCATTTTTACGGTAATCTATAAATATGAAAAATAATTTATTAGAAAGTTTAAATAAAGAACAATTAGAAGCCGTAACTCATACTGGTAGCCCCTTGCTTATTGTCGCGGGCGCCGGTACCGGCAAAACAAAAGTCATTACTACTCGTATTGCTTATCTGATCAATCAAAAGCTAGCTCGTCCAGAAGAAATACTGGCTTTAACCTTTACTGAAAAAGCAGCTTCAGAGATGGAAGAAAGAGTTGATTTGCTTGTGCCTTATGGATACATTTCAACTCAAATTTCTACTTTTCACGCTTTTGGAGAACTAATACTATCAGAATTTGCCTTCAATCTAGGTATTAACAATGATTTCAACCTGCTGTCTACCGAAAAACAAGTAATATTATTCAATGAACATATTTTTGATTTTAATCTAAAATATTTTCGACCAGGTTCCAACCCACTCAAGTATGTTCGTCCAATCTTAAATTTTTTTTCTCGCTGTAAAGATGAGCTAATTACTCCTGAAGATATTATCAAAGACGCTAATACAAAACTACAAAAAGCTAAAGAACAAGAAGAAATTATTGACGCTGAAAAATATTTAGAATTAGGCAATGCTTTTAAAACTTATCAAGATCTTTTAAAGAAATACGATTATATGGATTTTGGCGACCAAATAAATCTAGTTGTCAGACTTTTGAAAGAGCATCCTGACATTCGTGCAAAATTACAAAAAAGATATAAATATATTCTTATTGATGAATTTCAAGATACCAATATAGCACAAAATGAAATTATCAAATTACTTGTCGGCAAAGACAACAATGTCACAGTAGTAGGGGACGACGATCAGTCAATTTACAAATTCCGTGGCGCTTCCATCTCAAACATTATGGATTTTACTGAAACTTTTAAAAATACAAAAATAATTGTACTCAATCAAAACTATCGTAGCACCCAACAAATTCTTGATGCTGCTTACCAATTAATACAGTGTAATAATCCCGACCGGTTAGAAGTAAAACACCATATAAATAAAAAATTACTTGCACAAAAACAAGGCAAATTACCAAGCTTAAAAATATTTACCGATCATTATGCTGAAGCAAAAAATATCAGTGACGATATTATCAATAAAATTAAAAGTAAAAAATACAAATATTCAGATATTGCTATTATTACCAGGTCAAATGCCAATTACTCACATATTGTTTCTGCTTTTAAAACTGCTGATATCCCATATCTTACTTCTTCGGCAATTAGTTTATTTGAAAATGAACCAGTGCAAATTTGT